>CAYMPK010000084.1:0-10223 GCA_964392145.1 uncultured Actinomycetes bacterium
GCGGTCTGGGCGACCTGCCGTATCCGCCGGAGTACCCCAAGATGCCGGGGGAGCCCAAACGCGTTCAGCCGAGCAAGGACGCTGATCGCAAACGCACCGACCCGCACGGTTGAGTGTCGGTGCGTTCAGGACCAGTTCGCGGCGTCCCCGTGGTGGTCTGCGGTGGCGGCGGTGGCCAGTCCGGCTGCCCAATGCTGCGCCCGGACCAATTCGGATTCCGGTAGCCGCGTGGCCTTGTCGACCAGGAAGCTCTCCGGTGCAGCTATCAGGTGATAGCCGTGCTTCTTCAGCCTGCTGGCGATGGCCTTTGATGCTCGACCCGTGAGAACCGCACGGGCGTCCAACCGGGTGTCGAAAGCAGCCGCGAGACGGTCGCCGCCATCGGGCAGGTCGTTGAACCAGTCCCGAAGCCCGGGGTCGTCGCAGTGAGGGTCCATCGTCAACGGCTCGGTGCCGTGCTTCGCGGCGTAGTCGGCCGCAGACGCTCGCGCGGAGTCCCGGGACTTGCGCGAGCTCAGCGTGTGGACGTGCGTCGGACCGCCGACGACCAGTAGGTCCGCAGCGGCCACAATTTCCGGGGTGGCGCCGGAGACCGGGACGACGTCGACCTGACCAGCCGAGGCCAGGGCCGCCCCGATCCGATCCGCTATCTGGTGGGTGTTGCCGTACATCGACTCGTAGACGACGAGCGATCGCATGTCCAGGCTCCTCTGCTATCGGCGGTATGGATGCTGGCTGTGGATTGGTGGGCCCGAACCTTCGTCGCCTCCGGCCTACTCGTGGCCGACGGCTCGTTCGTAGGTGACCGCTCTGTCCCGGCCCTCGGCCTTGGCTCGGTAAAGAGCCCTGTCCGCCTTGCGCAGCAGCGACTCAGGATCGTCGCCCGCCTCGGCGACCGCGACGCCGAGGCTGAGCGTCACGTTGATCAGGTCGGAACCTACCCGGAAGGGCTCGACCATCGCTTGCTGGATCTCGTGGGCGACCGACTCCGCAGCTGCCGCCGAGGCGATGCCCGACAGGGCCGCCACGATCTCGTCTCCGCCCAGTCTCGCGACCAGATCCTCCGGTCGGACTGCGGAGGTGATTCGTCGTGCCACGTCGAACAGCACACGATCCCCAGCGGCGTGGCCGTACCTGTCGTTGATGGGTTTGAAGCCGTCGATGTCGGTGAAGACCACCGCGACACGTGGCGGCTCGTTCTCGGCGCCGGCCATCATCGTGGCCATGTGATTGCTGAAGGCACCCCGGGTGAGCAACTCCGTGAGCTGATCGTGGGTGGCAAGGAAGCGGAGTTCCTCGCGCGACTCATGTTCGACCTGGATGTCTCGCAGAGCGTCGATTCCGCCGACAACCTGTCCCTGATCGTCCACCAGGGCCTTGCCGCGAACCGCCATCCAACGCCAGCCGCCGTTTCGGGTGGCGAATCGAGCCTCCATCGTTCCTGACTCCATGTCCCTCCCGATCAGGTCTCGTCGAACCCCGCGGAGATGGTGCAGGTCCTCCGGATGCATGAGTCGGGAAAGTCTCGTCCCGATGATCTCATCGGTGGACCAGCCGAGCACGTGTTCGATCGACAGCGAAACCCAACTGATGGTGCCGTCCGCACCGGTCTCGGCCACCACGTCGGAAGAGTTCTCGGCGAGCATGCGGAAGTGGGCCTCGGCTTCCGCCAGACGTTGCTGGGCCAGCACTTCGGCATGGATGTCACGCAGTCCAGCGACGCGACCGAGCAGGTTGCCATCCTCGTCGCGTATCTCACGGGATCGGACCGACATCCAGCGCCAACCGCCGTCCGCCTGTCGACACCGGAAGCGTTCCGCCTCGAACTCGCCCGCGGTCGCTTCCGCGCGCTTGGCGTACAGGACCTGGAGATCGTCGGGGTGTAGGAAATCGGCCGCCGTCGTGCCGACGACGTCATTCGGGTCCCATCCGAGCACGTCTCGCACGGCAGGAGACACCCATCGATAGGTGTTGTCGGGCGCGATTTCCAGCACGACATCTGTCACGTTCTCCAGCATTGTCTGCAGCAGGCGCTCACGGCTGGACGGCTCATGCTGACTACCGCCTGCGATCCATTGCTTCCGCTGAGTGTCCATCGGCACCTACGTTATATGCCTGGAAGCGGGTATCGGCACGACACCCCCGGGAGCATTCCCCCCATGCGAGCCTGCCAATCGTCGGGCATCGGGGGGTGCGTTGCCTCTACATTCAGGCTATGGCGACCGCGACCGCACAGATCAAGCTGACAGACAAGCCCACCGCACTCCCGGTGCTCTTCTTGGGCTTCATGGGTGCAATCCAGATGTCAGACCCGATCGTGGCGAGTCTGGCGCTGGTAAAGGCCACCAAGGCCTTGAGTTTCAGTCCCGCGATGCAAGCCCTGGCGGCGTCCATCTCCACGCTGGCGCTGGCCGCCACCGTCGTTCCCACGGGGGTCATCGCCGACAAGATCGGGCGCCGCAAGATGCTCGTCATCGCGCTGATCCTGACGGCGCTGGGCGATGTCATCGCGGCCATCGCACCCGCTTCAGGGGTATTCCTGCTCGGCCGGGCCATCACCGGTGTCGGGCTCGGCGCGGTGTTCGCCTGCTCCTTCGGCTTCGTTCGGTCGTTGGTCACGGACAGGGCCCTGGCGCCGGCCCTGGGGATCTTTGCCGCGATGTGCTCCATCCCGCTGTTCATCATCATGCCGCTCGGCTCGGCTCTCGCCGGCGTCAGCTGGCGCGCAGCCTTCTTGCTGATCCCGGTGCTCTCGCTCATCTGCGCGGCCCTGTGCTTCAAGTTGTTGCCCAACCTGCCACCGGTTGCCGGCGGGAAGAAGGAGTACTGGGGCCTGTTGGCATTGGGCATCGGCGTGGTGGGTCTCCTCATCGGGGTCAGCAGCGCAGCGAAGAACATCCTCTCCCCGAACGCATACGTGCCGTTGATCATCGGGATCCTGGCGATAGCGGCCTTCATCCTCGTCGAAGGTAAGGCCGCGAACCGGACCTATCCGGTGGAGATATTCAAGAGTCCGCTCTTCCTGGTCGGCGCCCTCGGCGGCTTCGCGTGGAACGCCGCTTCCGCCGTCGGAACGCTGCTCAGTTCCAACCTATGGCAGTACGTCGACGGGTTCACTCCGCTGCAAGCGTCGATCCGGCAATTACCCATCATCCTGTTCAGCATCATCGCCTCTGTGCTCGCGGGCAGGGTCATCGGTAAGGGCAGGTCGTCCGTCGGCGTGCTGGTGGCCGGTGGCGTCATCACCACTGCCGGGTTGATCATTACCGGGCTATTGGCTCCGCACGCCTCCGGTTGGCTTTTCCTGGCGGCCTTCAGCGTGGCGTTCTTCGGCTGCGGCGTGATGACCGTGCCGCAGAGCCAGATGTTCGTGCAGGAGGCGCCACAGGAATTCTACGGTCCGGTGACCTCCTCTCGAACCTGTGTCGGACAGTTGGCGTACGCGATCGGGCTGGCGGGTGGCGCCGCGATCGCGAGTTCGGTGACGACGTCCCGGCTCATCTCCGATGCGAATCTGTCCAGCGATGCGGCGGCGCAGGAGACTAAAGCATTCCTCACCGGTGGGGCGACCGCGGTCGCGAACATCAAGGACTACTACACGGCAGGATTCACATCGGCGATGTTCATCTTCGCCGGCTTGGTGGCTGTGTGTACGGTCATCATC
The DNA here is from genome assembly GCA_964392145.1 of uncultured Actinomycetes bacterium. Classification (GTDB taxonomy): domain Bacteria; phylum Actinomycetota; class Actinomycetes; order S36-B12; family UBA10799; genus JACJWR01. Next base: position 3,665 of record CAYMPK010000084.1, read on the forward strand.
CTGCTGCTCGGCCGCAAGGCCGCAGCCCGCTCGAAGCACCATGCGGCTGCGCAGGTCGGCGCTCCTGCCGGTGCCTAGGGTTGGTCGCTGCGCGGCGCGGGTCTGTAGTGCCCGTGTCAGACTTGGCCCATGGCCGACTACGACGCTGAGGACATCACCCGGCTCTTCACACAGCGACACCGGGAGGCTGTCGCCGAACTCGGGTGCTTCAACCTTGCAGTGTTCGGCAAGACCGGCACCGGCAAGAGCACCCTGATCAATGCGATCTTCGGTCGGGAAGTGGCGGTCACCGGAACCGGCGCCCCCGTCACCGCCGGCGTGGACTACTACGCCCACCCCGATGGCATCCTCGGCATCTACGATTCCCGCGGTTTCGAGATGGGCGAGGCGGGAGAGCAGGTACTCGCCAGCCTGCAGCGGATTGTCGACGAGTCTCGTCGGAAGCCCCTCCCCGAACAGATCCATGCTGCCTGGTACACCTTGCGGTGGAGTGATCGGCGCTTCGAATCGGGGCAGGCGGAGTTCGTGCGGAAGCTGTCCGACATGGTGCCCGTCATCTTCGTCTTGACCCAGGTGCCGGCCAACCTCGCTGGTCAGAAACACCAGGATGCCGTGCGGCTGGCCCGCTACGTCGAGGCCCAGATGCTGCCACTGTCCCCGGACAGCACCGTGTACCTGACCAACGCGTTGGCCGACGAGTTCACGGGCAGCCCGGTGCACGGTCTGCAGGACCTGCTCACCGCGACCTTCGCGACCGCGCCCGAGGCCGCGCGGCGCGCCCTCACCGCGGCGCAACTCATCGACCGGGAGCGTAAAAGACAGGAGGCCAAAGGCGTCATCATTGCTGCAACAGGCTCAGCGTTGGCCACAGGCGTCACGCCCATACCTTTCAGCGATGCGGCGATCCTGGTCCCGATTCAGATCGGAATGATCGCCCGCATCACCGCGGTCTACGGGCTGACGGTGCCGGGGAACCAGTTGGCGAGCCTCGTCGGTTCCCTGATCCTGGCTGGGGGAGCGACCACCGCGGGGCGGTGGTTGGTGGCATCGGCACTGCGCTTCGTGCCGGGCGGTCAGTTGCCGGCCATGGCGATTTCAGGTGGCGTCGCTGCGTCGTTGACCGGGGCCATGGGATGGGCCTGGGTGGCGGTCTGCGACCGGCTCTTGGCCGATCCAGCGCTTATCGACTCCCCGGAATTGAAGGCGATCTTCAGCGAGGAGTTCGCCAGACGCTCCCGGTTGTCGGGGTCGAAGAAGAAGGCGAGCTGACCGCCCTCAGTCGACCGTGTCCAGCACCTCGTCGAGACCGGACTGGATGCAGGCCATCAGTTGCTCCGGATCGGGCACAGACTCAGTATCGATGTTGACACCGATCTCCGCGTAGCCGTTGTACGACATCAGCGCGACGTTGACCGCCGCGCCACCCTTGGGGGCCAACGGGATCATCCTCGTCACAGCCGCGCCCGCAAGGAACACGGCGAAAGGCGGTCCCGGCACGTTGGTGACCACGACATCGGTGCCCTTCATGAGTCCACCGGCGATGCGGGTGGTGATCGGCCGTGGCAGCACCGTGAGGAGTTTGTAGACCTGATCGCTCAATGCGAGGGCGGGCTCCTCCCTGGCCTGCTTCAACAGCGGGGAGTACTGCCGGATGCGGCGGGCGGCGTCGGACTCGTTGAGCGGCATGGGGAACCGGGCAGGGATCCATCGGTTGCCACCCCCGGTGTCCTCTGCGGAGCGTCGGTTGACCGGCATGTGGATGCGTAGGTCCTCGGGGAGTTCGCCGAGTTCCTCGTGGTAGGTACGCATGCCGCCAAGTACCCCCGCGACGAAGGCGTCGTTGAGGGTGCCACCGGCCTGCTTACCCGCCTTCTTCAATCCGTCCAGTGGCACGGAGGTGTCGCCGAACCAGACGGACAGCGATCGCTGGGTCATCACCGGTGACAGCGGTACCGAAGCCGGTCCGAGCACCCGGGTGGCGGATTCGACGAGTTGTTGACCTGCCAGCAGGGAGCCGAAGGGGTCGGTCACCGCCTCACGGGTGATCCCAAGCGCCTTTCGCACGGCGCCCACACCATCGTTCAGCAAGCTCTGCACCCCGTAGGCGGTGCCTTGTTCGATTCTGTCTGCGAGATCGGCGACATCGCCCGTCGGGCCCTCGGGCAGGTCAGTCGGATCGCCTGCGTCGGCGGACATGTCCAGCATGGCGGCAGCGAGTTGCAGCCCGCCGACCCCGTCGGTGATGGAGTGGTGGATCTTGATCGCGACCGCGGATCCGCCACTGGCCAATCCGGTGATGATCAACATCTCCCACAACGGTCGCGCCCGATCGAAGTCCTGCTCGGCCCAGTGCGCCAAGGCAGCCATCAGATCCGCGTGCTTGGCCGCCTTCTTGGGCAGAAGTTGATTGTGGATGTGGTAGTCGAGGTCGAAGTTAGGATCGGTCTCCCAGCGCGGTGGTGCGATCGAGAACGGATTGCCGATGGCGCGCTGCCGCAACTGCGGAACCATCCGGGTCATCCGGTCGACGCGGAAGAGTAAACGCTCCTCGTCCGGCGGTCCATCGAGTTCCGCCACCATGACGATGACCGAGCGCAGCACCGGGTCATCCTCTACGCCGAACATGACGGCATCGAACGCGCCCATCCTTGGATCCATCGCGGTTCCCTCCGAAGTCTCTTGTGGGCGACTCTAGACCGTTACCTGTCGCCGACGCTGGCCGTCGGTCAACCGCTCGCCCGGGATCGGCCCTCGGGTAGGTTGTGCGGGTGGCGGCATCTGACGGCAACGGCTGGGTCGACTGCACCTGTGGCGGCAGGCACTGGGGTCGCAATGGGGCGGCAGGGATGTTCCTGGTGTCCTCGCCGGAGTCGCCCGACCCCCGCCTGCCCCTGCCCGATGACGCGTTGGTACTGCTCCAGCATCGCGCTCTGTGGTCCCACGAGGGCGGCACCTGGGGGCTGCCCGGCGGGGCGAAGGACAGCCACGAGAGCTCGGAGCAGACTGCCATCCGGGAGGCTATGGAGGAGACCGGGATCGACGCCTCCCAGGCCACGGTCCTGGGGACCCTCCACACCGATCATGGGAACTGGTCCTACGACACCATCGTGATGCACGTCGACCACAGGCCCGAACCGATCAGCAACCACGAGAGCGAGGAACTGCGCTGGGTGCCGGTCTCGGACATCGAGACCTTGCCGCTGCACAGCGGTTTCGCCGCGGCACTGCCGCGACTTATCGGACCCCCGGCGGACCTATGACCGGAGGCAGGCCCGCGCTGTCGGAGGTGATGGACCCGAGCTGGGCCGCCGCGCTGGCGGACCGGGAACCGCAGCTTCGCGCCTTGGGCGACTTCCTGCGAGCCGAGGTGGTAGCTGGCAGGGGGTACCAGCCGGCCGGCAACCACATCCTGCGGGCTTTCGCCGCTCCGATGGACGACGTCCGGGTGCTGATCCTGGGCCAGGATCCGTACCCGACACCGGGGCATGCCGTGGGCTTGTCGTTCGCTGTGCCCCCGACCACGAGACCGCTACCGAAGAGCCTCATCAACATCGCTGCGGAACTCCGCAGCGATCTGAATCTCGAGCTGCCGCCGGATCTGAGTACCTGGGCCGATGAGGGGGTGATGCTGCTCAATCGAGTGTTGACTGTTCGTCCAGGGGCCCCTGGATCACATCGACGGAAAGGGTGGGAGGACATCACCGGGGCCGCCGTCGCCGCGCTGTCCGCGCGGCGCTCACCGTTGGTGGCCATTCTCTGGGGTCGGGATGCCCAATCCGTGGCTCCTATCTTGGGCGACACTCCGTGTGTCACCAGCGCACACCCGAGTCCGTTGTCCGCCTCTCGCGGCTTCTTCGGTTCTCGCCCCTTCAGCCGGGCCAACAAGATGCTGGTGGCCCAAGGTGCGGCGCCTATCCGCTGGGGCAACCCTCCGGGCTAGACCGGTCTCGCGCCTACTCGGGCATCGGTTACGCTGACCCTCCATGGCCACCATTCGCACCACGATCGACATCGCGGCGAGTCGCGAGGTCATCTGGTCGTTGTTGACCGATACCGCCCGCTATCCCGAGTGGAACCCGACCGTGGCAAAGGTCGAGGGCACGATGGCCCAGGGGGAGACCGTCACCTTCTACCCGGCGACATCCCCGGGGCGGGGATTCAAGACGAAAGTCGTGGAATACGACCCGGAGAGTCGGATGGTCTGTCGCGGGGGCATGCCGTTGGGTCTCTTCTCCGGGTCCAGGACCTTTCAACTGGGAGAGGCTGGACGGCGCATCCGATTCGAGATGATCGAGGAGTACTCGGGTGTGCTGGAGGGTCTGATCACGCGCACCATGGGAGATCAGCAGCCCACGTTCGACGAGTTCGCCGCGTCCCTGAAGAAGGCGGCCGAAGCGCGCGCAAAGCGCCGCACTGAGTAGAGCGTTGCGCCTCGGGCCCTCGGCCCGATCGTTTCTCAGCCGTCATCGGTCGCTGCGCCACTGGTCGGTCCGGGCGTGCCCGGGAATAGCGGGGCCACCATGATGTGGTCGTCCATCACGAAGCCGTCACCGATGTCCATCACGACATCCTCGACCACCGAGAAGCCCCGATGTCGGTAGAACGTGATCGCCTTGACGTTCCCGCGATTGACCGTCAGCGAGATCCGCTGCACCGAGCGTCGGGCCGCGATCCCACGAACATGGTCGAGGAGTTGTTGGCCGAAGCCCTGGCCGTGCAGGTCCGGATCGACATAGATCTGATCGAGTCGCAGCTCGTCGACCGACGCCAGGTGATAGCTGCAGTAGCCGATCACCCGGTCCCCGACGACGGCGAGGTCGTACCCTCTGTCCGGATCGTCCAGGTAACTCCTCAGGAACGCCTCGGATGTCCGTTGAGCCAACTGGTAGTCGATCTGTTCCGGACTGAGGACCTCCGCATACGAGCGCGGCCAGATCCGTCGGGCGACCTCCGCGGCGGTCGGAATCGTCTCGAAGGTCAATGGGTGCAGATCCAAGGTCAGTCCTCTTCTGGCTCCACATACCTGGGCCACTCGGCCATCGCGTCGATGAAGAGTTGTCGGACGGCGGCAACCCGCTCCGTGAGTTCGGACACCTGCCAGCCCTCGGTAGAGATCGGCGGCAGTACCCGGACGTCCAACCGTCCGGGAGCCATGAACGGGGCGTTTGGCCGCATCAACTCACCGGCATTGCGGATGACGATGGGGACCAAGGGCACCTCCGCCTGCATGGCGATATGGAAGGCGCCCTTCTTGAACGGCAGTACCCGATCGGTGTGGGAGCGCGTCCCCTCGGGCGAGATGGCGATCGAACGGCCGCCCTTGAGCGCATCCACCACTGGGGCCAATGCATCCTTGGCCTGCTGGGTGTTACCGCGGTCGATGTAGGCGACGTCGGCGAGGTAGCCGAGGGGGGCGAACATGGGATCGTGGGACGCCTGAATTTTGGCCACTCCGGTGAAGTCCTGGCGGATCAGGGAGCCGAGGATCAACACATCCAACTGGCTCTGATGGTTGAAGATGAACACTGCGGGTCGTTCAGCCCACAGGTTCTCCTGTCCGATCACGTTCATCTGCACGCCACCGGCCGCGAGTGCGAGATCGCAGCCCACCGAACTCGCCAAGTTGGCACCCGTACGTCGACTTCCGTCGACCGCAGCGGCCAGCGTGCCGACCCCGAAGCCGAAGCCGAGTCCACCGTAGGCGGCAAGGCTGCGGACCACGGCAGTCGGGCCGATCGACTTCGGCCGGAAGAGCCTTGTCGAGGGCCAGCCCCGCTCCTCCGCGATCTCCAATAGACCGTCCTCGGGGTTGAGCGGTCGCGGTCGGCCGACCGTCTCCAGGAACTCCACGTCCTCGGTGCCGTTCGCGTAGGCGAAGGACTGCGATAGGTCGATGTCATTCACCTCGGCGAAGATGCCCACCGCGTCGGCCTTTCCTGGCCCCCATTTGATCGTGCCGTCGACCCGACCGGTGAGGACCCCGTCGGCGATGTCGAACTGGGTGGCCAGGATGTTGGGCACACCGAGGTCGCGTGCCGCGGGTTCGATCTGCGGGGGAGTCGCAGAGGAAGCGATCACCAGGGTGTGACCCTTCTCCCGGTGGGCATCGATCAGCGATCGTGCCCCAGGGAAGATCATCCCGGAGATCTTCTTCTTGAAAAGTTCCTCGCCGACTGCGTTGACATCATCGATCGAGCGGCCGGCAAGCGCACCGATGGCCTCGTCGGAAAGATCGGGGGCGATTTTGATGACGATCGGCACGTGTTTGCCGCCGTGATCGGGCTTCACCTCCTCGCGCTTCGCCTGGAGTCGATGGATCAGCTCGCGGCAGCACTCAACAAGTCGCTCGCTGCTCCTATCGGTGACCCTCGTATGCCCGAGGCTCTGCGGAAGTCCACCTTCGCGCAGTCCGGCTCGGCTACGTCCGGTCTGACTTTCTACGATCTCGAAGCTGGCGCGAAGTTCCTCTATCCGGTGCTTACGCCGCTCCGCAACGAGATCCCCCGCGTCAGCGGCAAAGGCGGCATCCAGGCGAACTGGCGTGCGGTGACGAACATCA
>CAYMPK010000085.1:0-2392 GCA_964392145.1 uncultured Actinomycetes bacterium
TCGCAGGGCAACGTCGTGTTCGTGTCCAGCCCTCTGCTCAACGAGATGCAGGTGATGGCCGAACACGTCGTCGTCATCGCCAAGGGGCGACTTGTCGCCGACGAATCGATGGCCCAGTTCGTGGCTCGCAGCATGCGAAACGACGTTTTCGTCCGCACCCCCGAGGCGACGCAGTTGGTGGCTGCGCTGACCGCTCGGGGGGTGCAGGCCAAGTTGGAGGGGGATCAGGCGCTCTCGGCGACTGGCATCGACACGGTTCAGGTGGGCGAGGTCGCCTTCACCGAGGGGCTGCGGGTGTGGGAACTCGCCGCGCGGACGGCCAGCCTCGAACAGGCATTCCTCGAAATGACCAACGACTCCCAGGAATATGCGGTGGGCGGTTCGGCGCAGTACGCCCCGGCAGTCGCCGCGTCGGCGAACGCCCATGCTGCGGCCCCGTCCTCGTCCCCAGCACCGGCCGCCGCTCCCACGAACGCCGATCCGAACGTCGGCAGCATCGTCCCAGGGATGACTTCCCAGTACCCGAGTGCGGCACAACCCGCCGTCGGGGCGCAGCCACCGACATCAGCTCCACCACCACCTCCGGGCGCCGTTCCCTTCGATGCGCCGGCGCCACCGCCGGTCCAGCCCGATACGGTCGCGCTTGGTGAATTGGCCGCCGCGGCCGCCGCTGCGGCGGCCGAGCCGACCGTTCCCGCCGCCGACCGAGCGGCATCCCCGGAAACGGCTCCCCTGGCATCCACGCCGCCGCCCGGGACCCAGCCGACCGCGCCTCAGCGGCCGCTGGCACCAACAGATCCGGACGCCACCGCTGTGCACCCGCCGGTATCGCCGGCGTTCGCGCCGCCGCCCCAGCCGCCGGCTGCCACGGATCCCTTCCGCCCGCCGCTGCCGCCGCAAACCATGCCGCCGCCCAGCGGCCCCGCGGTCACAGGTCCGCTGCCACCCGCGGCGCCACAAGGCCATCCTGCCCCCCTTCCCCCGCCACCACCGCTACCGCCGAAGACGGCACCGGACGACCCGGCGGAGCGGGGCGGCGCGGGAACCACCGAGGAGGAGAAGGACTGATGGCTGTCGTCTCCTATGAGCGCCGACGTATCCGCACAGTGCGCTCGACCTGGGTGATCCTGCTGATCACGTTGCTGCTGACAGCGGCAGTCGGAGCCCTCATCATCAGCGTCGGCAAGCTGGACCCTGAGACGGGCGACATCATGGGCAACCTGACCACCCTGGAGTTGCTCAACGGGGTCTTCGCCAGCGGATCCCAATTGCTGATCCTGGTGCCCCTCGCCACGCTCGCGGCAATGGCCTTCGGTGGCGAATACCGCTTCGGGTTGATCCGCACCACGCTGACCGCATTCCCCAGACGGACCGGGGTCTACCTGGCCAAGTTCTGGGTGGTCAGCGTCTACCTCGTCGTGTTTCTACTGCTCTGCGTGGCTCTGGTTCTGGCCGCCGGCCAGTTCGTCCCCTCCCGTGTGGACGCCGGAATGGACCCGTTGCCGTTGCTCGGTTTCGTGGGCCGTTTCCTGGCCTTCGGGCTGATGTTCTGCATGTTCGCTTTCGCGCTTGCGGTGATCACCCGGATGCAGGCACTGGCGATCATCATTCCGGTGCTGTGGGCCCTCATCGTCGAGGGCGTCCTCTCTGGAATCCTCGCGTCCAAGTTCGAGTGGCTCCCCAAAGTGCTTCCGATAACGGCCGGGTCGAACTTCGTTGCGGCCGGGGAGGAATGGCAACAGGGTGGGCTGGTCATGCTGGCATGGGTAGTGGTGTTCATGCTCATCGCCTGGCTCCTGCTGCTGCGGCGGGACGCCTGACGTTCCGGAGCCTCAGCCGAAGAACAACTGGGCCAGATACCAGCCGGCGGTCGCTGCGATCAGCCCGACGCCGAGGCTGGCGAGGATGTTCAGCCCGGCTGCCAGTCGGGCGCCGTCCTGGGTCAGTCGGACCGTCTCGTAACCGAACGTGCTGAAGGTCGTGAAGCCGCCGCAGAACCCGGTCCCGGCGAGTGCCACTACCGTCGTCGACGCCGAACCGTGGTGGGCCGCTCCCAGGATGAGTCCGAGCAGCAGGGAACCCAACACGTTGATGCACCAGGTGCCCCAGGGGAACACGCTGTCATGCCTCGACTGGATCGCCTGATCCAGCAACCATCGACTCGGAGCCCCGACGGCCGCACCGATCATGACCATGAGAAGCAGCATCAGTTCGGCGTCTCCGGGGCTGGTCGACCCACGTACTTCACTACCTCGACCGGGTCGAGGATGACGAGGCCCTCGCGGATCAGGTCATCCAGTTGGGGCAGGAATTCGCGGACCCTCTCCTCTGTGTCGATGATGACAATCGCTACCGGCAGGTCATCGCCGAGGATGAGGATCCTGTTGGTGTG
>CAYMPK010000085.1:2402-10117 GCA_964392145.1 uncultured Actinomycetes bacterium
GCTGCCGCAGCCGGCTGGCTGTGCACAGCCAGCCGTGGAACGGGAGTGAGGGGTGGGTGGTTCATTCGTCTTCGCCGAACCTTCCGGCGATCAGGGCCTGCAGGGCCGCCGCCGCCTCTTCGGCGCGCTCGCCCTCGGTGTCGATGATGACGATCGCCACAGGCAGGTCATCGCCCAGGCTGAGGATCCTGTTGGTATGGATGCGGGACGAAGCGCCGAACCCCTCGATCCCCCTCATCACGCTGGCACCTGCCAGGCCGGCGATGTGCGCCCGGTGGACGATCTCGGTGAATAGCGGACGATGGTGCCATTGGTCGCTCTCGCCGACGAAGATCGTCAGTCGCAAAGCTCGGCCCTCGAGGTTCATGCGGTCCTCCCGGTTTCGCGGTCGAGGCCCGCGATCGAGCGGGCCACGGTCAAGCCGATCCAGGTAGCGAGCAGCCCGACTGCGAGGCTTCCGAAGAGGTAGGCAAGCGCCAGCGGCACTTCACCTGCCCGAAGGAGCGCGTCGGTTTCGCTGGTGTTGGTGGAGAAGGTGGTGTAGCCGCCCAGCACCCCGACCCCGAGGAAGGGTCGGCCATACCGGCTGGGGCGCCACACGTCCAGCAGGAAGACCATCAGTGCGCCGAGCAGCAGACACCCGGATACGTTCTCCACGAACGTGGACCACGGGAAGGTACCCGGCGTGGTCGACCAGGCGATGTTGAGCAGATAACGGCAGCCACCGCCGATGGCACCACCGGCGGCCACCACCAGCGCGATATCCCACCGGCGGGCGGCAGCAGCGCCCTCGCGAAAGATGTCCGCTTGCGATTCCCTGTCGGGGTCGATGGGCAACTCCGGTAGCGGATCCGCCGTCATTCCCACCTCCGGTGCCTGGCCTGCCCACCGTCGCTCGGCCGACTTCTGTTCTGCCACGATTCCGTCTGTGCGTGGCGGGCACATGCTCCTGCAGAGGCTACCGGCAACCGCGAGCGACCCGCTGAGGTTCAGTTCCCGCCAGGCGGCTGTGCAGGCGCGTCGCAGCGATCCCCCTCGCGGACGGAACGGGCATCTAGACTCGCGGCTATGGCTGCCGATCGCGACGATGCGAGTCCGGGTGCGCTACAGCGCTGGCGACTGGCAGGCCTGAGGGCGGTGAGCAGCCGGGTGTCGAGGGTGGCGCCGCGGCTGCGCGAACTGGAGTCCCGATGGTCAGCAACAGCAGGACTGGCCGCCCAGGCAACCCCTGACCAGCATGCGGACATGTTGCGCCGGTACTTCCGCCACCTTCGCGACCACGTCGCGACGTACCCGGTGAAGCCGCGCTTCGCGGTGGTCATCCGATTCGACCGGCCGGACCCGGCTCTGCTCGCCCAGACCCTTGGCAGTCTCGCGATTCAGCTGTATCCGGATTGGACGGCCATCCTGGTTGGTGGACCGGGCGCCGCCGCAGACTTGATCGACGATTTCGAGGCCTCGCACCCGCTGCGGGTGCGACGGGTCTCCGCCGATGGTGAGGTGGCCAGCCTGGCAGATGCCGCGCGGGAATTGGGAGCGGATTACCTGACGATCCTCGGCCAGCACGACTGCCTCCTGCCGCAGTCCCTGGCAGAGGTCGTGAGAGCGGTCAACGAAGGCGGGCATGAGGGCCAGACCCCGCAATTGCTGTACTCCGACGAGCGGCCCATAGACGCCTCCGGGGTACCCGCAGGGGATCCGGTATGGAAGCCGGATTGGTCGCCGCTGCTGCTGCTGGGCGACAACTACTTCGGCCACCTGGTTGTGATCTCGCTGGCATTGCTCACCCAGGTGGGCCAGGGGCCCATGACTGCTGGCACCGCCGCGGAGTACGACCTCTGGTTGCGCGCCAGTGAACACACGACACCCCGTCACATTCCGCACGTCCTCTACCAGCGCCGGTTGGGTTCGCCCGCGATGGCTGTGGCGGATGGGACCGAGGCTGTTCGGGAGGCCTGCCGACGGCGCGGGCTGACAGCCGAGGTGAGCGCACCGGACGACAGGGCGCCCTTTCGAATCGACTTCGCCATCGCTCAGCCCATGGTGTCAGTGGTCATTCCTAGCTTCAACCGTCCCGACCTGCTGGGGCCGTGCGTGGACTCGGTACTCAACCGCTCCACCTACCCCAACCTCGAAGTCGTGATCGTCGACAACGGCAGCGACGATCCGGCCCTCAGCGGGCTCTATGCCGAGCTGGCGGTCGACCCCCGTGTGCGGATCTTGCGGGATTCCGGCTATTTCAACTTCGCGCGACTGGTCAACCGCGGTGCCGCCGACGCCCGTGGTGAGTTCCTCGTGCTGATGAACAATGACACCGAAGTGATCACGCCTGACTGGCTGGAAGTGATGCTGGGTATTGCGGGGATTCCCGGAGTCGGTGCCGTGGGGCCCGCCCTGTTGTTCGCCAACGGTGCGATTCAGCATGTCGGTCTGATCGGTGCGGCGCGGGCCGGTACCGCTCACGTGTACTCCCATCGGCCCCCGGGTCCTTGGGGAGGCATGCAGTTGGACTCCGTGATGCGGGAAGTTCTGGCGGTCACCGGTGCGGTGATGATGGTGCGGGCCAGCATCTTCGCCGAACTGGGTGGGCTCGACGAACTGAACGTCCCCAATGACTGCGGCGACGTCGACCTGTGTCTCAGATTGCGCGAGGCGGGGCTGTCCACGGTCTTCACCCCGCATGCTCGGCTGTATCACTTCGAGTCCCAGACCCGACGACGTTCCTTCGAGAGCCATGAGCGCTACTGGCTGCTGAGGAGGTGGCCCGATGAGTTGCTCAACGATCCCTACTTGAACGCGAACCTGCGGCGCTCGGAGCTGCCGATGCTCGACGAGGTGACGCCGTTGCCGGAAGTTCCGCCGGCCGATCTGGCGCGGTGGTGCAGGACGGGCACCGTCGACCTGCTGGGTCCGTGATCTGCAACGTGCGCTGAGTCCTGAGTTCAGCAGGTGAGGTCGCGATAGAGGTCAGCGGTAGTGGCGGCAGCGCTCTCCCAGGAGAAGTCCGCGGCGCGGGCGATACCGGCACGGGCTGCGGCCGCCGCGCGGTCGTCGTCACCAGTCAGTCGATCGAGTTGGTCCAGTAGTGAGTCCTCATCGCCAGGCGTGAAGAACAGCCCAGCCGCCCCGGCCACTTCGCGATAGACAGGAGTGTCGGCGAGCACCACCGGTGTTCCGCAGGTCATCGACTCGACCACCGGCATCCCGAAGCCCTCAGCCGTCGAGGGCGAGACGAGGGCCACTGCCGAGCGGTACAGCCGCGGCAGTTCGGCTTCGCCAGCCGACAAGATGACCAGGTCATCAGCGACTCCGAGGTCGTCGATGAGTTGCTTCTCCTCGGGGAGCAGTTCCTTGCCGCCGACGATCGCCAGGGCCAGACCTGAGGTTCGTGCGTCGCAGTGGGCGAAGGCCCGCAACAGGGTCGGAAAGTCCTTGTACAGTTCCCGGTCGCCGATGTGCAGGAGGTAGGGACGTCCGAGGTCCCAGCCGGGTCCATACGGGGTGAAGAGTGGACCGGCGGCGTGATGGGTCACGATGACGGGCCGATCATCGATCTCGCCCCACAACTCGAAAAGCTCGTCTTTGGTCGCCTGGGACACGCACACGATCCCGTCGGCCGCGTCCACGTAGTCGCGCATCGCCAGGTGCACCGGTCGGTCCCCGAACCATTCCGGATGGCGTTCCGGGATCATGTCGTGCACCGTCACCACGCGCTTCGCACCGGGCACGAGGTCGAGGTCCTCAGGCCGGTAGTAGGTCGAGTGGACGAGGTCCGGGTGCAGTACGCGGGCCGCCCCGCGGGCCCGCCTGCGCTCCGCCACCTGTGCTGCCCGGTAGGGCAGGGAGTCGGGCCGGAAGGGCAACGGCCGCACCTGCGGCGCGACCGCCAGCAGGTGGCTGTTGCTACTGCGGCGCAGAGAGATCTGGGCGTCAACCTCGAGTTCCGGGTGTTCCCAGTAGCAGCGCAGCAGTTCGGCGAAGTAGCGGGAGATGCCGCCGCGGCGGTACATCAGGAAGGTCTGGTGGTCCACCAGCACCGAAGGGCCACCGACGCCTGCGTTGCTCGTCACAGGCCAACCCTAGTCGTCGATCGTGATGCGGTGGGATGTGCCTGAGGTCCCATCGTGCTGGCTCGTCGCTGCTGCTATCGGCTAGCGTGGCGCACATGGAGATCACGCCGCTGAGCATCGAGGGAGCCTGGGTCGTCACACCCAAGCAGCATGGGGACAATCGCGGGCTGTTCCTGGAGTGGTTCAAGTCGTCCACCTTCACCGAGATCACAGGCGCGCCGCTGAAACTCGCGCAGGCGAACTGTTCTGTTTCCGCCCGCGGCAGTGTCCGCGGCATCCATTACGCCGATGTTCCGCCCGGCCAGGCGAAGTACATCACCTGCTTCACCGGCGCGGTCCTCGACGTGATCGTCGACATACGCGTCGGATCGCCCACGTTCGGCACGTGGGAGGCGGTCCAGCTCGACCCCCGTGACCGCCGCGCAGTGTTCCTCTCCGAGGGGCTGGGGCACGGTTTCGCCGCCCTCGAGGACGACTCGACGGTCGCCTACCTTTGCAGTGAGCCGTACTCGCCGGAACGCGAACGCGAGGTGTACCCGTACGACTCCGAGTTGGCCATCGGGTGGGGTTTCAGTCTGGGGGAATGTTCCCTCTCGGCGAAGGATGACGCGGCGCCAACCCTGGCGGAGGCCGCGGCCGAGGGTCTGCTGCCCGACTACCAGGCCTGCATCGACTACCGGCGAGCGCTGGGCGGGTGACGGTTCGCCCTCGGCTACGATCCGGTAGGTGAGCCACACGGGTAAGCAGCCGCGTCGGCGCTCCCGCTGGCCCATGATCGCGGCCTTAGTGGTTGCCGCCGTCGCCCTGTGGGGTTCGCTGGCGGCCTGGGCGGTGACGTCGCCCGTCGGGGCGACCCCCGATGAGGACTTCCACATCGCCAGCCTGTACTGCACCCAAGGCAAGATGTCCTGCCCCTGGAACGCACCTCGGGTCTATCCGTGCTTCGCCTGGGACGCCCAGCGGGCCGCGGATTGCTCCAGCGACCGGGATCTGCCGATACCCGATACCCATACGTTGCCGAGGAACTACCCGCCGATCTACAACGCGGTGATGAGCCCGCTGATCGGCCCGACCGTTGGCGACACCGTGTTGCGGGTACGGCTGGTCAACTGCACCCTGGCTGCGCTGCTGGTGGTCGGGTCCATTGCGCTGTCCCGGCCGAGCATTAGACGTGCCGTGGCGTTGTCCTGGTTGGTCGCATCGATCCCGCTCGGCATTTTCATCATGACCAGTGTCAATCCGAACAGTTGGGCGATCATGGGCGTGGCTGCCCTGTGGGGACCCCTGCTGTCCTTCGTTGCGGGCCGGGGGTTCCGGGCCCTGGACGTCGTCCGGGCTGCATTCGTGTTGATCGCCGCCCTTATGGCGCTGGGTGGTCGACGGGAACCGCCGCCGATGGTCGCGATCACTGCCTTGGCCATGGCTGTCTTCGCCTTCCGATGGCCGCTCAGCCGGATGGCGAGACAGGCGTGGCTCCGACTGTTGCTGCCGGCGAGCCTGGTGGTTGTTGCCGGACTCTTCTTGTTCCTACTCAACGGCAAGGCGGTCGAGAAGGCATTCAGCGTGGTGACCACCGTCGCGTCCCGTGGGATGTCGGTGGCGATCGGGAACGCGGCTCCGCCGCCGCTGCCGGGACTTGGGCCGGCGTCTGGTAACTCCTACTCGTTGTGGGAGGTAGCCCGCAACACGGCCCAGACTTTCGCCGCCGGAATCGGTTTCCCCGGTGTCCCCAACAACCAACTCGGCTGGTTGGACACTTCGATGCCGCCACTGGTCGGGATCCTGATGGCGGTTGCGTTCGTCGGTGCCGTGATGGTGGGCCTCGGGGTTATCTACCGCAACAAAGCGATCGCGCTGGGGATCGTCGTCGTCGGCGGCACGGCCTTCGTCATGTTCATCTGGAGTGGGGCCAGCAACTACGCCGTGCAGCCGCGCTACATCCTTCCGCTGATCTTCGTATTCGCCGGCCTCGCGCTGCTGCCTCGGCTGGGTGGGAAGGTGGAACTTCCCTCCCCGCTGCAGACGACGCTGATCGCGGTGGCGGCAATGGCGGCATATTCGGTCGCAATGTCAGCGAACACCCAGCGCTACCTCACCGGCCAGACTGCCTCGGCCGTCGGCCTCGACCCATTCGCGATCCGCACGGCGGCTACCCCTCGCTGGTGGTTACTTGGTGATGGCCTCAGCCCGAGCCAGGTGTGGTTGGGCGGCACAGTCGCTTTCGTGGTGGCGGTATCACTGGGCCTCGTGCTACTGCAGCGGCCGGACTGGACTGTCGAGGACGCGGAGGACGGCGACACGCTGCCTCCGGTCACGCCCTCGGCCGGCGCAACCGGCGATCAGTCCAGTGAGTCCAAGATCGTCGGCAATGCTTCGGCCAGTGCGACGTTCCACGGGCGCATCGGGGACAACCCGACTTCCAGCCACCGATCGTGGCCGAGCACGCTGTAGGCGGGGCGAGGCGCCGGTCGCGGAAACGCCTCGGTGGTGGTCGGTTGTACCCGGTGGGGGTCGAGCCCGGCCAGCCGGAAGATCTCGCGGGTGAAGCCGTACCAGGTGGTGTCCCCTCCGGCGGTTCCGTGATAGACGCCCGCAGGGGCTCCGGAGGTGACCAGCACCTCGATTTGGTTGGCCAGGTCGCGGCTCCAGGTCGGCTGCCCGCGTTGATCATCGACGACGTTCAATGTGTCGTGCTGGGTCTGCAACGTCAGCATCGTCTTGACGAAGTTGGCCCCACCGGCCCCATAGAGCCAGGCGGTGCGCACGATGTAGCTGCGGTCGGGAAGGGCCGTGATCACCGCCTCCTCGCCTGCAAGCTTCGTGCGCCCGTAGGCCGAGGTCGGGTTCGGGGCGGCCGCCTCTTGGTACGGGGCGGAGGCCGTGCCGTCGAATACGTAGTCGGTGCTCACCTGAACCAGGCGCATGCCATGATGTCCGGCCACCACGGCCGCCAGAACCGCCGGGCCGTCGCCGTTGACCCGCAGAGCGGTGGCTTCGTCCTCCTCGGCGGCGTCGACGGCCGTGTAGGCGGCTGCGTTCACAACCACGTCGTATCCGCCATCGGCCAGCGCCGCGGCGACCGAGGTTCTGTCGGTGATGTCGACGTCGGGCAGGTCAAGGCCGACTGCGGTATGACCTGCGGCGGGCAGGATCTCCATCAGGTCGCGGCCGAGTTGCCCGTTCGCCCCGACGACCAACCAGGTACTCATCGGGCCGCCGGGGTCCCTTCTTTGAGGGGTCGCCACCAGTCCTCATTGCCGCGGTACCAGGCGATGGTGTCGGCGAGACCCTGCTCGAAGGGCACTTGGGGGGCATAGCCGAGTTCGGCTGTGATCTTCGAGATGTCCACTGAGTACCGGAGATCGTGGCCCTTGCGGTCTTCGACCGGGGTGACCATGTCCCAACCGTGGCCCATGGCCTCGACGATCAAGCCGGTGAGTTCCTTGTTGGTCAGCTCGGTGCCGCCGCCGATGTTGTACACCTCACCGGCCCGGCCCCGGTCAAGAACCATCTGGATCCCGTTGCAGTGGTCGTCGACGTGCAGCCAGTCGCGGACATTCAGGCCATCGCCGTACAGCGGCACGTTCTGGCCGTCCATCAGGTTGGTGACGAACAGCGGGATGACCTTCTCCGGGAACTGGTAGG
>CAYMPK010000086.1:0-10064 GCA_964392145.1 uncultured Actinomycetes bacterium
ATCGCTGAGGTCCATCAGAGGTTCCACAGCCGGCGCCCGAACCGGTTGCCGCGCCGAACTAAGGCGTCCCAGCCTCCGGCCTGAGTCGGCGCACCCGCCAACTGCGTTTCATCCCCACCCAGACGAGTCCGGCGAAGCCGGCCGGGATCTCCACCAGGTAGGTGTAGAACCCCAACACCAGGACTCCGGCCGTTGCGATCGCAGGCGGAGTTCCGAACAGGACCAGCGCGGCCGCCGTGCCGACCTCCGAGATGCCGACTCCCGAGGGCGTGACTGTGGCTGCTGTCAGAACGCGGGAAAGGGCGAACGCGGCGATGATCTCCAGCCAGGACAGTTGCGCACCCAAGGCATGTAGAGCGATGCCGAAGAAGAGCGTCTCCGTCGCGTAGTAGGAGCACATCCCGAACGCTACCGAGGGCCAACCCTTGGCCAACAAGGGCTTGGCACGTCGCTGCATCTCAGTCGCCGAGTCGTGCAGCGACACCTGCCGTGGCGGTCGTCGCAGCAGGCGAAGCAGAGCACTGAGCAGGACGTCGCCCAACGATCCGATCGCGCCGGCAAATCGGGAGCTACCCAGCATCGCCACCACCACGGCTGTGACCGCCGCGGTTGCGATGACTGTCCCGAGGGTGATCTGACCACCCGCTGCTGACAGATTCGCCCGACTCAGATGCAGCGCGACGAGCCCGATCAACACCAGCAGCAGTCGCATCAGCAGATTCGCGAGACCGCTCACCAGAACCATCAGCGAAGTGGCCACGCCTGAGAATCCCCATGAGAAGGTCAGGGCGTATGTGTTAGCAACGCCGGCTGCTCCGCCGAACGGCAGCAGGTTCGAGACCAGCGAGCCAGTCAGATTAAGGGCGAGTGACTTGGCATGGCTGATCCCCGGCAAGCTTCCCGTGTAGACGAATGTGTAGAGCCATAGCCCGACCGCCCACAGGACGGTGATGATCAGCACGTCCAAGGGGCGCAGGCGGCCCATCACTTCGACGGCATCGGACCAGTTCGTTCCTGTGGTCTTCGGCAGTGCGAAGGCGATCAGCGCTCCGGCCAGCGCCAGGGCACCCAAAGAGAGCGCCACCTGCGTACCTGTTGGGCGCCACATCTTCGGCCGCGTGCCGTTGCCGTCCCCGGGAGTCGTCACTCGCTCAACCCTTCCTGATTCCCGCGAGTGGATGACGTGAATAGCGCTGGTAGGCAGATCTTGGCCCGACGAACCATTCCCAGCCCATCATCAGCCGAAAAACAGGCCGGGGGAGTGCCAACAGCACCTGCAGGGTGCGCACATCGGCATCAGCTCGGCTCTGGGAGGCGTGCGCCGCCAGCGCGGCACGTTTGGCGTCGGTGAAGTCGCGCACATTGACACGGTGGGTGATCTCGGCACGAGGGGTGTGGGCGACCGACCAGGTGTCTGGATCCAGCCCCCGCAGCGCTGGGACCAGATTGCGGAATCGGTGGGCGACTCCGACCGACCTCGCGAGAGGTTCCCGGGGCAGCGTCGCCTCAAGGAGGGTCACGCCGGGTGTCGAGTCGACGGCCTTCCGGGCCACCCGGTGGACCTGGACATGGTCGGGGTGACCGTAGCCGCCAGCAGAGTCGTAACCCACCAGGATGTCAGCGCGCTCCTGTGCCACCACCTCGGAGACCCGGGCCGCCGCCGTCGTGAGTTCCACCCGCGCGAACGGAGAACTCGTCGAAGGTTGGCCGGCGAGGCTGGAGGGCGTCCCACTACCGTCGAGGCCGGAGTCGCCGTAGCCCAATCGGACCGTTCTCGACACACCGAGGATTTCCGCCGACTTGTAGAGTTCCTCGCGCCGAACAGAGGCTAGGCTTTCAGCGTGGATGGTTGATGTCGACGTCAGGCCCGCACCGCCGTCTGTCGCCGTGACGAGTACTACCCGATGCCCTTCGGAGGACAGGCGAGCGATCGTTCCCCCCGTGAGCAGCGCCTCATCGTCGGGATGTGCGTGGAGGAACACGACTGTGAAGGGCACAGGCGCAGTCTGTCAAACATTGGATCGAGAACGGATGAAGCGAGGGAGGGCGCAGGGTGCGAGTCGCCCACGTAAGCGATTGCTACCTCCCGCGTACAGGGGGCATCGAACTGCAAGTGGAGGGCCTAGCCCATGCCCAACTCGAGGCTGGCGACCAGCCCCGGGTCGTGACGGCCACCCAGGCAGCGCGGAAGTCGACCTCGCAGGACGAGGTCTCGGATTCCGGCCGAGTGCCTATCCTCCGGCTCGGGCTGAGGTTGCCCTATGAGTTGCCGGTGACGCATCGCGTCGGCAAGCCGTTGCGTCATGCCCTCGTCGAGGACACCGACGTCGTGCATGTGCACGCTGGGTTGGTGTCGCCGTTCGCCTGGCCGGCCTTGCGGACGGCTGTGCACGCGGGTCTTCCGGTGGTCGTCTCAGTTCACTCGGTGCTGGCGAACTGGTCGCGACTCTTCGCTGCTGCGGATGCACTGGTCGGGTGGCGAAGTTGGCCGGTGATGTGGACGGCCGTCAGTGAGGTGGCGGCGAGACCGCTGCGGCGTGCTCTGGGCGGTCGAGCCGAGGTGAAGGTGCTATCGAACGGCATCGATATCCCGTTCTGGCAGTCCACTGCGCGCGAGCGCATCGAGCGTCAGAATCGCGACGAGAAGGACGTCACGATTGTCGCCGTGGGTCGGCTGGCCGTTCGGAAGCGCAGTGAGGCGCTGATCGACATCCTCGAGGAGGCCCGGGCCAGCCTCCCGGAATCCGTCCGGCTGCGTGCGGTGATCATCGGTGACGGGCCGAACCGCGGTGCCCTCGACAAGGCCATCTCCCGGCGCGACATGGGATGGGTTCACTGCACCGGCTGGCAGACTCACGAAGAGATCAGAAGCCACTACTCCGATGCCGACATATTCCTGTCCCCGGGTCGATTGGAGTCGTTCGGCATCGCGGCGCTGGAGGCGCGTACGTTCGGCCTGCCGGTCGTCGCGCTGAACGACAGTGGGGTAACCGAGTTCGTCCGGGACGGACACGAGGGGCTCCTGGCCTCGGATGATCGGGGATTGGCGGGGGCCATCGTCAGTCTGGCATCGAATCCCGATCTCCGGGCGATGATGACGCACCGGAACACGACGATCGAGCCGGAGTTCGGCTGGCCGACCATAGTGTCGAACACCGACGACAGGTATCACGACGCCATGCGCCTCCTCGGTTGAACGAAACTGGCCGTCAGCCAGGCGGGCTGACGATGATGGGCGGGCCATCGGAAACGTGGACTCGCCGAACGTCGGGGTCCATAAACTGGCCAGCATGAATACCCCACCGAGGAATGTGGCCGTCGTCGGCGCCGGAGTGGTCGGGTTGGCGGCGGCGGATGCGCTCGGTCGGTGCGGCTGCCGGGTCACGACCTATGACCCCGAGCCGCCGGGAAGCGGCCAATCCTTTGGCAGGGTGAGGGCCTTCCGGATCGCGCATCCGACGGCGTCCGGGGTGGAGCTTGCCGTGCAGTCGCAGGCACTCTGGCGGGAGTGGGAGGACCAGTGGTCTGAACCGCTGATCCGGCGTCACGGACTACTGATCTCCGATCCTCACCGAGATGACTGGGCCGAGGCCTTGGCCGAAGCTGGCCAGCCGAGTCAGTTCCCGACCCGAGAGCAGGCCGGCAGTCTGTGCCCGTTGGTGGACGCAGCCCGACTCGATCCGGACACCCTCGTCTTCGACCCTCAGGCGGGTGCGATTGACACTCGGGCCACGATCGAGTGGCTACTCGCGATCAACGGTGACCACCACTGGACCCTCATTCCCGAGCACGTCACGCGGGTGGTCGGTGGGCCGGGAGCATCTGCGACGGTCATCACGGCCGAGACCGAGCGATCCTTCGACGCCGTGGTTGTGGCGGCAGGTGCCGGAACCGAGGCACTGGCGTCCGGCCTGGGCCTCCATCTGGCAACATCTCCGCAACAACGGACCTGGGCGACGATGCGCCCCCGGACCGCCCTGTCGGCATCCGCGATGTGGATGGCGATGCTGCCCGGTGGCCGCTACGGCTGGGCACAACTCGGACCCGATGGCGTCGTCGCCCTATCGGGGGACTGGTCATCAAACGATCCGACGGACACGTCCGCTGGCAGTCTCTCGGCCGCCGTGGACTATGCCGAGGACTTGATGCCGCGGCTGGATCCGACCACGGTCAGGCCGCAGGAGATGCTGGTGTCACCGGTCACGGTGCCCGACGGCTTGCCTTTCGCAATCTCCAGTGTCGGCCCGGTGACCCTGGTCGAGGGCAACCAGTTGTTCAAGTTCGCACCGCTGCTCGGGCGACTTCTCGCCGATGCGGTTGCTGGCCTCCCGCTACCAGGGGTCCCCACTTTCGAGTCGGCCGGTACGAATTGACCACTGGCAGCGGCCAGACTTCGGGGTTGCTCCGCAGCCATCCCCGTGGAGCCGTGACGGTTTCCCGGGTGCTGCAGGGTGTGTCCTCGTTCGGGTTCGCGGCGGCTGCGGTCGGGGGAGTGGCGGCGGCCGCCATCACGTTGGCGGTCGCCAGCGCCGTCGGGCTGGTCGGCGTGGTGGTGGCTCATTCAGTTCGCACTGTGCCGAAGTTGCTGGGCGAGAGGACCCTGTGGGCAGTCTCGATGGTCGGGGCTGCGTCCCTGGTCTTGGGCGCACAGGCCTACCAGATGGCAGCGGTTGCCACTGTCTCGTTCCTGCTGCTCTTGGTACCCGTATTCGCAGGACTTCTGGCTCCGCTGTACGGGGAGCGACTCACCCGGCGGGATCTCCTCGGGCTCGGGATAGGCCTGGTGGGAATAGCGTTCTTCGCCCAACCGTCGCCGGCGTTCGACACGGAGTGGCTCGGCATCGTCCTCGCCCTGCTCTGCGGATGTGCGCTCGGCCTGCAATGGCACCAGTCCAGGTCACTTGCGACCCGCGCCTACGAACCATGGGCCACGAGTGTGGCGCAGATGATCGTGCCGGGCGGCATCGGACTCGTCCTCGTCTGGGTGTTGGGGCTCGCGCCCGCTCGGGCTGCCCTGCTGTGGCTTATCGTCTCGGGAATCGGGTATGCCGGCAACACCGCACTGCGCCTCATCGGCCTGCAGACGATGACGGCCAGCAAGGCCGCGTTGATCGCCCCTGTTTCGGCTCTGACGTCGACGATCCTCGCTCTGCTGATTCTGCACCAGGTGCCCGACGTGCTCACCTGCATCGGTGCGGTCGTGATGGTGGTCGGTGTCGTCGTCTCGCAGTGGCCGGCCCGTGCGCACGCGGCTGCCTGTCTTCGGTGAAGGGCGCCGAACTGTCGAGGTAGGGTCAGTGCGCGGGGTGGGGATCCGCATAACGCATGGTGACTCCCGCCTCGAGCATCTCGGTGACACCAGTGACCGTGGTCGATTCGCTCACTCCGTGGCAGAGGTCCAGCAGCGTGGTGACCTCACGAGTCTGGTTCTTCATCGCGTCGCACGCCGTGGCACAGACGCAGAAACCGGTCGCCAACCCCACGATCGCGATGGCGCCGATACTCGCCTCGTCCAGCAGTTGCTCGAGGGTACGGCCGTCTGTCGTAGTGCCGCTGAACCCGGAGTAGCCCGGATTACCCTGGCCCTTGAAGATCTCGGCATCCACCTGGTCCAAGATCTCAGCTATTGCCGGCGCATATTCCGCCCCGGCGGAGTTCTGCAGGCAATGCACCGGCCACGTGTTCTTGAAGTCCGGTTCGGTTCCGGGCTTCGCGAAATGGCCTCCGTTGTCGTTGTCCGTCTCGTGCCAGTCGCGCGTCGTCACCACCAGTGCGTAGTCACTCCTGTGGGCCCGAACATGGTCGGCCACGTGATGGGCCACCGAGTGGCCGCCTTCCACCGGAAGCGCGCCGCCCTCACAGAAGTCCCGTTGGATATCGACGATGATCAGGGCCCGTGGCCGCGCGTCGACTTGGTTCCGTTTCATGCCTCCCCCTTGGCTGCCCCGTTGGAGGACTCGGGTCAACTACAGTCAAGCACGCCGGAGGTTCGACAGGAAGAGGCCCAACCCGCTACTTCTCCGTGATCGGAACGTCGAAGTAGGTGTTGGGGTAGGGCTCGTTGTTCAGCGTGTAGTGCCACCACTCCGTCGGCAGGTTCTTGAATCCTTCTGACGTCATGATCCCCACCAGGGTGTCACGGTTGGCGCGCTGCTCGGGTGTCAGGTTGGGGTTCGCGGTATGGGAGGCGACATCGAAGCAATCGAAGCCGGTACCCATGTCGATGGACGTGTCGGGGAACCGCTGGGAAGCGGGCAGCGCGCAGTCTGCCAAACCGTCTGCCGGTACCCACGGCGCACTCGTCGACCCGGGTAGCGGCACGAGGGTCAAGTCGATCGTCGAGCCGCGGGAATGCCCGGACTTCTCGGCGATGTAGTCACCGGGTATGAGTTCGGTCTTCGCGACCCGTGGGTAGAACTCGTCCTTCATCGTGGTCGCGTTCGGGTCAGCAGCCCAACTCATGAACTCGCTGACGGCCCGCTGAGGTCGGTAGCAGTCGTACATCTTCAGCGTGTAGCCCTTGGCGTTCGCCTGTTGCTGCGCGCGTTCAAGCGCTGCTGCCGTCGGTGCGGTCACCCAGCAATCCGACGCTTGGTAACCGTCGATCGGGGAACCGACGAAGTTGTGATCGGTGGGGTAGCGCATCTCCTGCAGGATCGTCGGTGCGACGTCGGCGAGCCGGACGAAGCCAGTCGGAAGTCCGGCCGCATCGGTGGCGCAGTCCGACTGCGGGGCGCATCCCGGCGATGAGTTCGCCGGTGACGACGTCGGCGGGGCGTTGGTGGCCGCTCCCCTGCAACCAACAAGTCCCGCAAGTGCCAGCGGCAATGTGACCACGACGGTTGCCACCCTGAGGTACGACGAAACTCTCATGCCTCCAGTAAACAACGAGTCATGGGGTGGCGAGTCCTGGTCGTCCCGAGCACTTATGTCGATTCATGCGGACCGGGACTATGGCACTGTAAAGGAACGGATTGGAGTTCTCATGTGTGACACCTTCGTCGCGGTCATTGAGGCCACAGCCGATGGCTCGGTGATCCTCGGCAAGAACAGCGACCGGGAGCCCAATGAGGCCCAGCCGATCGTTCGCATTCCCGCCACCGACTTCGCGCCCGACTCCGAGTTGCGGGCAACCTATGTGACCGTGCCGCAGGTGCGGCGGACGCGAGCCGTGCTGCTGAGCAAGCCCTACTGGATCTGGGGCGCCGAAATGGGTGTCAACGATGCCGGGGTCGCGATCGGCAACGAGGCCGTCTTCACCAAGGCCAAGCGGGAGGCGGAACCGGGTCTGCTGGGCATGGACCTCCTGCGCCTGGCGCTCGAGCGGGCGGGTGACGCCGAAGAGGCGGTCGCTGTGATCACAGACCTGTTGGCGACCTATGGCCAGGCGGGTAAGGCCGGCCATACAGCGGACATGCAGTACGACAACAGCTACCTCATCGCCGACCCGACCCGGGCTGTGGTTCTGGAGACCATCGGCCGGGAGTGGGCGGTGTCCCGGGTGGACGGTACGAGGTCAATCTCCAACGGACTGACCCTTCGGGGTGATTTCGATTCTGCCTCCGCCGGGCTGCAGGGAGCCACGGACATCGCAGGTGAGCACTCTGACTTCCTGTACACACGATTCTCGGACTCGGCGAAGCGGCAGTGTCGAACCCGCGACGCACTCGCCGCGGCGGCGGGTGGGATCCACGTGGCTGACGCCATGGCCTTGCTCCGCGACCACGGCGAAGGGGGGCAGAAACCGTCGTGGACACCTGCCGCGGGGTTGTTCGGGCAGACGGTCTGTGCGCACGCCGGATTCGGCCCGGTGCGGGTCGGTCAGAGCACCGGCTCCTTGGTGGCGCAACTCAGGCCGGAGGGTTCAACTGTCTGGCTGACCGGGACCTCGGCGCCGTGCCTGTCCGTCTTCAAGCCCATCTGGCTGGATGCCGGGCTGCCCGATCTCGGCCCCGAACCCGACAGGTTCTATGACGGTTCCTCGCTGTGGTGGCGACACGAGGATCTGCACCGCGCAGTGCTCCCGGACTACGCCAATCGCGCGGCCACGCTGCGCGCCCGGGTCGCCACGATCGAGGACGACCTGCAGAGCCGGGCGGCGGTTTTCGCGGACGACTGCGGTCCGGACACGCGGGCGGAGCGAGCCGCCCTCACCGCTCGGGCCTTTGCCGTTGCGGACCGTTCGGAGAGGGAGGCGCTCGCGCAGCTGCATCAACGTCCGGCACCGCCCCGGCGCCACCGGCTGTACCGACGGGCGTGGGCCGGTTTCGACAAGGCCGCCCACCGGGGGACCGGCTCGTGACGGCCGGCGCTGCGGCAGGTTCCGCCGGGCCCACGGCCGATGAACTGACAGGAGCCGCCGGAAAGGCCACGGTCCTGGAGATCGCGGAACATTACCTGTGTCCAGATCGGGTCCGAACCATGACGACTGCGGGGATCGACATCGTCATGGGTCGCCGCGAGGGGTACCGGGTCTGGGATCTGGACGGGACCGCCCGGATCGATCTCCACTTGAATGGCGGCGTGTTCAATCTCGGGCACCGCAATCCGGAGATCATCCAGAGGCTGGTCGAGGCCACCGAGTCGTACGACATCGGAAATCACCACTTCCCCAGCGGCCCTCGCGCACTGCTGGCGAGGAAACTCGTTGATGCGACGCCCGGGATGAGGTATGCGGTCTTCGGGGCCGGGGGCGGTGAAGTCGTGGACCTCGCGATCAAGAGCGCGCGCCGAGCGACCGGGCGCCGCACCATCGTCAGCCTGACCGATGCCTACCACGGACATACCGGGCTGGCGCTGGCAGCGGGTGATGAGCGGGCCGCCAAGTCGTTCCTCAGCGATGATCCCGGCACAGTGATTCGGGTTCCATTCGATGATGCAGACGCGCTCGCATCCGCTCTGGCCATCCACGAGGTGGCCGCAGTCATCGTTGAGACGATTCCGGCGACTGCGGGTTTCCCGGTGCCGTCGCCCCACTACCTACCAGAGGTACGACGCCTGTGCGACGTCCACGGCGCGGCCTACATCGCGGACGAAGTGCAGACCGGACTTGGCCGCACCGGCTCCCTGTGGGGGACCCAGCACTTCGATGTCGTGCCGGACATCCTTGTCACAGGAAAGGGATTGTCGGGGGGCATCTACCCGATCGCGGCGACGCTGCTTTCGGAATCGATGGGATCCTGGCTGGAGGAAGATGGCTGGGGTCATATCTCTACCTTTGGGGGCGCGGAGATCGGGTGCTGCGTCGCGGACAAGGTGCTCGACATCACGATGGACCCGGCCACGGTGTCCAGGACCGCGCAGGTGGCCCAACGCTGGTCGACAGGATTGGCGGACCTGGCCGAGCGGTATCCGGCATGGATCGCAGAGGTGCGACAGACGGGCGTGGTGATCGGCCTGCGGATGCACGTGGACATGGGTGGGATGCTGATGACGCGGTTGCTGTTCGATGAGGGAGTGTGGGCGATGTTCGCCGGGTTCGACCGGTCGGTGCTCCAGGTGAAGCCGGGGCTCCTCATGGACGACGACACCATCGACGAGGCCTTGGCGGCCTTCGATCGGGCATGCGCCAAGGCCGCCTCGTGGTGAGCCCTGCGCCCCATCCTGATCGGGGTCAGATGCCGGAGCCGGAAGACGCCTCGCAACGGATCGCCGTCATCGAGGCGGGTCTCGACCCAGCACATCCGGAGTCGTCCGGGCTCGAAGTGCTGGCCTACGGCGAGATCTCAGCGACGCTGATCCTGCCGGATCCGCTGTTCGACGGGGTGGTGGCCAAGCGGATGACGGGCTTCCCCGACGCGGCCACGGCGGCGGCATACGTCGACCTTGTTCAGGCTTACTGCCTCGACCTGATCGAGGCTGGTGTTTCCGTTGTGCAGACCTCTGCCGTCTCGGTACCGAGGTCCGCTGGTGCACCCGCCGTCTATCTGTTGCAGCCCCGGTTGTCCGCCGAGCGCCTGGGTAACTCCCTGCTCGGTTCGGTCGATGATGCCACCCTCACGACTGCCATCCTGGGAGCGCTGTCCGCGGTGGACGCGGCGCTCGTGGCGGAGATCATGGAGGCG
>CAYMPK010000087.1:0-9715 GCA_964392145.1 uncultured Actinomycetes bacterium
AGCCGGCTGGTGGCGATGGCGTCAGGGGATACCGATGCGACAGCGTCGACCAGGGCATCGCCGGCGGCGTGGAGGGCTTCGGTGCTCGTCGGAGCCAGACCGTCGAGGATGAACAAGATGCTGGACGTCGATGCGTCGAGCCGCGTGCGGACGCACTGACGCCAGTTCCAGCGGCGGCAGGTAACCCCGAGGTCGTCGCGCCACACGACCTCGCCCGGATCTGCGTTGACGGTGACTGGCTCGCCGTGTGCCACGGTGTCAAACGTCTCTTCGCCAGTGGCGCGGACGAGACGCGGTGGGCCCGCGTAGCGGTCGAGATTCTCCCCACCCACGGGCACTAGATGCTCCACCGAGATGGCGTTGTAAAGATCGGTGAGGCGGTCGATCCGCGGCAATCCGGCATCGACCCGGCGTATCAGTGCCTCGACGCTGCTGCGGGCCACCCGGGGTTTCGCGCCAAAGTCACGAAAAGCTTCGCGCCAGGCGGCGATTTCCGGCAGCGACTCCGGCGGATCATCCGCGAGTCGGGACTTGGCTGAGGCTTCGGCGCGGGCCAGCGCTGCATCGCTCAGTGCGTCGGTGGGGCCGCCGCGGACCCCGGTGACGACGATGAGCAACGCCCGGTAGTCCGGTCGAAGGGCATGGACCGCGCCGTCGACGGCGGCCCTTGACAGAATGTCGGTCCGCTGGGTGTTCTTCATGCCTGGTCCTTGGTGAGTCCGGGCTCGTACACGGCCAGGCTGAAGCGGGTCGAGCGGCTACTCGAGCCATTGCGGTAGCCATGCGGGACACCCCCGTCGAAGCTCGCGGCGTCGCCAGTGCGCAAACGGTGCTCGGCCCCAGCAATCACGAGGACGAGTTGGCCGCTCAGCACGTGCAGCAGTTCGCGCGTGCCGGCGCGGTGGGCTTCGCTTCGGTAGTCATCGCCGGGTCCCAGACGCCAATCCCAGAGTTCGCTCACGTCCGGCGGCGTCGTTCCGGCGACCATGACGGCAGAGCCGCCCGCATCACTGGTCCACATTGGCGAGACTTCGCCAACACGGTGGATCACCACGGCCTCGACCCCGTCGTCGGCTGTATCGACGAGGGTCGGCAGTCCAATTCCTAGTGCGTCGGAGATCCGCAGAAGCGTGGTGATGCTCGGATTGGAAGCCCCCTGTTCGACGTTGATGAGCATGCGCCGGCTGACGCCGCTACGGGCGGCGAGTTGATCGAGGGTCCAACCAAGCGTTGAGCGAGCTGTTCGCACGCGCAGACCGATCGTCCGGGAGATTCCGACGGCTGGCTCGGCAACGGCTTGGTGGTCCATATAGTGCATAGTAGTGCACTATACGCGTCACATGATGCACTTGCCGTTGTCAGGAGCCCCATGACCGTGCCCGGCCCCCAGGCCTTGTCCAGGGCCACCGCCCGAGTACCGGCGTGGTCGTTGGCCGTCGGCGCGATGCTCTCCGTGCAGGTGGGTGGGGCGCTCGCCGTGGGACTGTTCCCATCGGCAGGCCCCGTGGGCACGGCGTGGCTGAGGCTCATCGCAGGGGCCGTGATCCTCGTCGCCATCGGTCGGCCCCGACGCAGCGACGTACCCCGAGAGGTCGTCATTCCTGTGCTTGCCTTGGGCCTGGCAACGGCCGTCATGTCAGTTGCTTTCCTGGCCGCAATCGACCGCATCCCGTTGGGGACCACGGTCGCCATCGAGTTCCTCGGACCTCTCGTCGTGGCCGCTGCGCGCGCCCATCGGCGCAGCATGCTCGTGTGGCCAGCGCTGGCTCTCTTCGGCGTGCTGCTGCTCACCCGACCGTGGCAGAGTGGCGTCGACGCCCTCGGGATACTCGCAGCCGCGCTCGGCGCCGTCGGCTGGGGGACCTACATCATGCTCACCCAACACGTGGGCGACCGCGTGGAGGGGGTCAAGGGACTCGCACTCACCGTCCCGATCGCCGCCCTTGTCACGATCCCGTTCGGACTACCCCAGGCGATAGGTGCTCTCAGTTGGCAGGTCGTCTTGGCCGCGTTCGGCCTGGCACTGCTCACTCCGGTCGTGCCTTGGATCCTCGAAATGCAGGCTCTGCGGCGACTCACCATCACCGCCTTCGGGACCTTGATGGCACTCGAGCCGGGCTTCGCCGTCGTCATCGGAGCAGTGCTGCTGCACCAAGTCCCCGGGCCGGCGCAGATCCTGGGGGTCGCGCTGGTGATCCTCGCAGGCGTCGGCGCCGAACGCCGCGGACGTCGCCACTTCGAACTGCCCGTCGGATACTGATCTCGCTAGCCCCGCACTCGGACAACCGCAGTCTCAATACGCCTCGGATCCAAAACCGGCACGGAATCAGGGCGGAGTCTCGAGAGAGAACCGAGAGAGGACTATGGCGGGGTAGTTGCGAAACTCCGAAAGCGCCGAGTCTTCCCCGGCATTTGTCAGTGAGAGCTCATGGCGGGCTCGTCGACTCAGGCGATCCGCCAACGGGAGACGCTCTGATCGGGCACCAGCCTCGCCTGATCCGGGTCAAGGGCCCTGGCGCCTTCATAGTGCGATACGAACACTTCAATCCCGAGGGCCCGGCTGCCGCTGGTCTGCCAGGCGCCCGGGTCGGGGTCGTCGTAGGTGGTCAGGATGGCAGGCAAGTCCATCATTGAATCCAGCGCAGCGTGATGCTCACACAGCCACGCAACGGCCTTCCGCCAGGTTTCGCCCCCGGTGACGGACCCAACCTCCAGCCGTGCCAGTGCTTTCACCCGCGCATCAGACAGCACCATCCCGGCTCCGTTCGACAGTCCCTGCGGCGCCGGTAGCGTTCCCGTGGTCGTCTCAAGCCATGTGTTGCGAGTGGACCTTGGACAGCACCGTGTGGGCGGCTGCACCGATGGCGACAGCGCCCGCTCCGCCTAGCAGCGCCCACGCGAGGACGGCAGCGGCGCTTGCAACAGTTGACACATTGAGGGTGGAGGCCGTGAATACCAGAGCTGACGAGAAGCCGAAGGCAGCTAGCCGAGCTGCTTTCTCCTTCGGAGGTCCAGTTAGCAGCATGCCGATGGCCAGCGCGGTCAGCGCCCAAGGCAGAAGCAGCCACCAGCCGCTGACGATGAAAGCGGCGAACAGTCCTTCACCGATTCCGACTGCGAGCGCGACGAGTCCGAACAGAGTCTGCTGCCAGCGGGACTTCTTGGACGTAGTCCGGTCTTGTGCCAGCAGCAAGTGCACTCCACCGAGCAGTGCCAGCACCAATCCGACCGCCGTTCCCCCGAGCCAGTCGCTGAGCGTCGCACCGACCAGGACCAGGGCGACGAGATGGCCGAGGACCAGCACTGCACCAACGATGATCAGGGCAACTTGCACACTCCTGCGGTTCACCTTGGTATCCCACCCTCATTGACGCGACTGAGTCGCACGGCTGCGGTCAGTTCACAAAGCATGTCCCCGAATGAATTCCTGCGACTCTCAGGCCACTCCGCCAGGAGCCGGTCGACGCGCTGAGCAAGGGCGGCGGAGGCTTCACTCGCGAGTCGCCGGCCCGCAGGTGTGAGATTCAGGACGACGCGTCGGGCATCCCCAAGAGGCCGAGACGATGCCACCAGGCCACGGTCCACGAACCAATTGGTCCGCTTACTCACAGCGGGGACAGTCACCCCCATGGCGACCGCATGGGAGGACACATCAAGGTCGCTCCGGTGAAGCAACGGCATCAGAAACGCCAGTTGGCTGTGACTCATCCCGAATTCGGACCGCAACAACTCTTCGGCGGCGTTGTCCAACTCCGACACCAGCGCGTGCAGGTGCTCGGCCAGCTCCATCGGTTCCACGCCAGATAGTTTACTAGTTAGGTAATGTGGCAAGCCAGCGGTGTGATGGACCATCGACTGCTCCGGCACCCAACCGAATTCGCCGGACCCTGTGTCATCGTCACCCATGACCCATTCGAAGCATTGACACGCGCCGACAAAATCGCGGTGATCGAGGACTTCGGCGCGTACGTGGTGATGTGGAGGCCGCGCCAACAGCTTGTTCTGACCTGGCACTCTCTTCGGCTCCGTTTCGCCCGGCACTGCGTGGACGGACGCCGCTTCTCCGCCGGCGAACTGACAGGGAGCACCAGGATCCGGCCCTCGCGAAATCCCGGGGCCCACCTCCGGTTCGGCGCAGTTGGTAGATCTCAGCGGATACAAGTGCCCATGCGACTTGGCCCGATCCCCGGTGTCGAGACCAGAATGTCGAGAGCAGCCCAGGATTAGGTCAGGGCACCCTTACGGTGCACCAAGAAAGCAACCTGCCACCGGCCGCCGCGTCGAGCGAGCAGCCTCGGGTAGTTTGGCGTCTTCGATCACCCCGGCCGAGCGCCGTGTCACCAAGCGGTGGAGAGCAGAGCCGTCTCGCGCACTTCAGCGGAGACGTGTGGCTCGCAGGACGATGTCTTCGGTGTGACCGGCACCTGCGCCGGTCAGTAGATGCCGCGGCCGTGATTCGAAGGTCGCGACCTCCCAGCGGTCGTCTAGCTGTTCCAGGATGTCGCTGACATGGATGTACTGGTCCGCGCTGAATCCGTGCCGTTCTGCTTCTTCCGGGGTCGGTGCCGGGTGATGCACAGCGAGCAGGACTCCGCCGACAGCGACGGCGTCGAGCAGCGCCCGTTCCGATGCGTGGCCGGCGGTGCGGGGGAGCGCGAAATACTGAGCCGAAACGAGATCGAATGTTCCCGGCGGCAGGGCTGCCTCGAGCAGGCCGGTGTGCAGCCAGCGCACGGTACTGACGCCCTGCTCACTGGCGTGCTCGGCCGCCCGGTCGAGCGCGACTCTGGATACGTCCAGCGCGGTGACAGCCCATCCCCGGGCTTCGAGCCAGAGCGCATCCGCGCCCTCACCACAGCCCACATCCAGGGCGCGCCCGGGGTCGAGGCCAGCAACTTCCGCCACCAAGACCCCGTTCGGCTCCCCGCTCCACATTTGGTCCGCCTCGGCATAGCGTTCATCCCAGTCGAAGGCGGAGACGTTGTGATGCTGGTGCTCCATGGCCACAGCCTGCCCTAGCGGACGTTGAGCCGGCGTGGCCAGGGCCATGCCGGCTGAACCGTGGCTAGCCCTTCGTCAGCGACTGCGCGAGCATCAGCAGGATGTCGCTGGGTCCACGGACGTACGTGAGTTTGTACACGTCCTGGTAGTTCGCCACTCCGCGGAGCGGGTAGTAGCCATGTCTCGCGGCAATAGCCAGCGCCTCGTCGATGTCGTCGACTTCGAAGGCGATTCGGTGCATCCCGATGACGTTGGGTCGAGTTGGCTCGACCTCGATGGCCGGAGGGTGGATGTACTCGAACAGTTCAAGGCGGCCCTGGTCATTTGGCGTCTGCAGCATCGCGATCTTCGCATGGTTGCCGTCTAGGCCGACGGCCGTGTCCGTCCACTGGCCCATGACGGTGTCGCGGCCCAGGACGGTGAGCCCAAGGTCGGTGAAGAAGGAGATCGCCTCGTCGAGGTCGCGGACGGCAATCGCGACGTTGTCGATTCTGATGGCCATTTCGCGGCACTCTAGTGGACGGGCGCCATCGGGGGCTAGACGGACCTCAGACAACTTGCCGTCGACAGGTCATGGGTGGCTGGATCCGACGCCGACGGCAACCCCGTCACCTCACACGCCCCACCGTTGGCCGGCGCAACAACCAACCCCGGGCAACCCAAACGTCCATCGAAACAGCAAACAGCCCGCATAACCCCAGAGGCGACGGGCCCACAGCCATGCCCAAAACCGGACCGAAAAGCCAGCTGCGACACATCCCGCGGCCAACACCCCGCACCAAATCCAGCCATTGGCGCAGCAACGACCGGAAACGTCAACTCACCTAGCTGGAAACGGTGGAACCGCCCCCCCCGGACAGCTCTACATACGGAGTTTCGTATCCCATCGTGGGGAGTTACGTAACTAACCCATGGCGGGTTGGTTACGAAACTCCATATGCGCAGGTCAGGAGGGTGCGTGTGGGAGTCGCCTCGGAGGCTTGCACACGTTTTTGGGATTTCTTGCACACTTGCTCGTTGAAGTTTGCCTTCGGTGGGCGGGCGTGACTTCAGGGGTGCGAACATCATGCGTCCGTCTCCTCCGCGATGAAGATCCCGGCCATGAGGCCTCGAGTCACCATGGTGACGGAAAGTCGGTAGGCCTCCGGCGTGTCCTCAGTGGCAGTGCCCTCCCACGCTTGTCTGATCTTGGCGACGTCCACCACGGCGCTGGCAGACTCCGAGGCCTCCACCTGAGCCAGTGCAGCCTCCACCTCGTCTGCGCTGCTCCGCAGGCGCACTGGCAGGTCCCCGGCCTGGCGTCCCAGCCTTCGATTCAGGCGAACCCTGTCAGGCAATCGGCCCTTCATCGCCGAACGGATCAGCCAGCGGTCGGTACCTTGGCTGCGGTCTCGAAAATACTCGTCTGGCACCGACCATGAGTACGCCAGCACCCGGGCGTCTGCGCTTGGGTCGCGGATGTCGAGACCTGCGGATCGAGCACTCTGTGTGAGCAGCGCTCCTACGGAGGAACTGCCCGGTCGTAGCCACATTCGTTCCTGGATTGGGTTGCGTGCTGGTGTCGATTCAGTTGAGGCGAACATGCGTTCCGCAAGATTCAAACGGCGTGCCAAAGTGGGATTCAGTGCGGTTCCTGGAAAGGGATCCTCGCCAGTGCGTCGGACGCGGAATTCCCTTACGAGTCGAGGCGGTAAGCGCCTGCGCGCATTCTCGCGAAGCCATGCCCGGGTGCCCAAATTACGCAACTGTGTGGGCAGTGGCTGCGAGAACACGCTGCCCGCCCAAGACATGCCAGCGTTGCCGAATTGGCCGACGAGGAGAACGCTGGAGCCGGCGGCGGTCGCTTCAGCCATGAGGGCGTTGAGCCAGTCGGCGTTTGCGGCCGCGTGGCCGGGTTCGAGGTGGGCAGCCAGCATCTCGCGTAAGCCAGTGATGGGCGTGACGGATTCAGCCGTGATCGCGTGAAGGTCGACCTTGCCTGAGTACTCGGCCGTTGCCTGCGCGTCGGGCCATTCGTCGCCGAAGTTGACGCCCACGAACGGGGTGGTGTCCGCGATCGGGACCGAGGT
Source organism: uncultured Actinomycetes bacterium (assembly GCA_964392145.1). Classification (GTDB taxonomy): domain Bacteria; phylum Actinomycetota; class Actinomycetes; order S36-B12; family UBA10799; genus JACJWR01. The sequence continues at coordinate 7,071 of CAYMPK010000087.1, forward strand.
GTAACTGTCTACTCGATCACCGTCCAGCATCTCCGCCGCGGTGACGGTGATCGAACTCGAATCCAGGCCGCCGCTGAGGGTGGTTGCGATCGCCCCTCCCTCATCGCGTCGCAGCCTCGCGCGGACGGCTTCGTCGAAGACTTCGAGGAAACCGTCGACATACTCCCGGCGGTCCTTCAGAAGTAGTGGCTGAACATTTTCGAGGTGCCAGTATTGGTGAAGCCGGGAAGCCTCTGGGTCGACCGTGAGTGTATGTGCCGGTGGCAGGCGATTCAGGCGCGTGCGAACTGTCCGGTGACCCTGATACGCGGGCCACGACACCAGTAATTGCGCCAGGTACAACTCATCGAGTTCCGCCGGCGCTAGTCCGAGATTCAGGAGTGTCCGCTGGTCGGTCGCGAACGCGAAGGTGTCATCGTCGAGGTAGTAGTACAGGGACGTGAGACCGAAGTGATCCCTTGCCAGGAACAGTCGCCGTTCTTGAGGTGTCCACAGGGCGAAGGACCAGTCGCCGTAGATGCGATCGACGCAGGCCGGGCCCCACTTCAGGTAGGCAGCGTGAAGCAGGTGAGTGTCGTCATGGTTCAACCGGGCAGGTGTGGTGGCACCCCACTCCGCCACGCGAAGCCCCAAGGCGCGCAGCAGTTCCGCGCGATTGTCAACGCGGGCCGAACCGAGGCACACAGTTCCCGATGCCTGATCTACTGACGTGACCCCGGCCAGTTCGACGGCTCCGTCGTGGTAGGTCCGGGCTGACTCGCCGAGGCCTCTGCCCGTTTGCACGGGCTGGGCACTAGCTGCGAGGGCCTGTGCGGTTCGCCGCGTGCCGCGGCGGCGATCGAACAGGCCGCTCATTGCCGGAATCATCGAACCGCCCCATCGGCACAATCGTGTGGGATCGCGTCGCCCTCAACGAGCAAAGCAACCGACCGGTTGGTATCCATCGGCGGCTTCGACACCTGTCAATGCGAGTTTTCCATGCTGGGCCCAAGCATGGGCGTCAACCCCTCCACTCTTGTCTCGACGGACGCCGAGGGTCACCGTGACGGCACCCCCTCGGACCGAGGTCAGACGCGCGGCGGTCAACGCGCGCGCCATGCACGTACTCGTCCACGGTGTTCGACACGCCACTCTGGCCACCGCCGCGGAAACGTCAGCGGCCAGAGAGGAATCAATTGTGCTCGATGTCTGGTCGCTAGGACGCACGCCCTTCAGCCCTAGCACGGCGGTGATGCGCCGCAGCGGGACGACGTTGACGCCGATGGACATCACAGGCAGCCACCAGGCTGCCTCAAGAGTGAGCCGGCGCTGACGATTCGTCAGAGAAGTCCATTCCCGCCAGTGGGACCGACGAGTTGTGCATGGCGGCATATCCTCCAGTGTAGTTGCAGTGATACCCAGTCACTTTGGTTTGACCCAGACGCGAGAACGATGGCGGAGATCAATAGTCGCCGATGCTCGCTGCAACACCGTGTCGACTTGGATAGCATCGGGATTGTTGAGTAGACCAGAGAGTTCGTCATTCGGGCGACGCCTACTTACGGTCAGGGGGTTCCTGTGGCTGAGAAAGAAGATTGGACCGCACCGGTCGTCGGGGAGGTGCCGCTCGCTCGTACGCAGTTCGCGGGTGGCTCGGTTACTGATGGCGTTTCTGGGAACCAACCGCCGTAAACCTGCCGCCGGAACAATTCAATGACCGCCTATTTCATCCATGGTTTGGTGGTTGACGTTCCCTTTGCGCTCGCGGGTTCGCATCAGATCCACCGGGAGAACCGTAAGGCGGACGTGGTGGTGGAGTTTGGGGTGGCGCCAGACAGGTTGCGCTCCCCGGTCGCTCGCGGAACCGGGTGGGAGGCTTCGCCTGGCCAGTTCCTTCTCGATGCCGGCGGCGACGTCGGCCGGTTCTTCGTTGACGGAAGAGGGCGCGTCATCTATGAGCGCCCCGATGACGCTGATGTTCCCATGGCGTCATTGGTCCTCACCCACCCCGTGATGGCTGCGGTACTCCGCCATCGCGGGGTCTTGGTGTTGCATGCCAACACCGTCCTCACCGATCGAGGTGCCATTGCGGTCAGTGGCATTTCCGGTGCCGGGAAGTCGACCACGACTGCGGCCCTTGTCGCTGAAGGCTGCCAACTGGTCACAGAGGACGTGACGGTGCTCGTGCCTCGCGCCGGCCATGGTGTGGATGCTCTGGTTGGGGTCGCTGAGATACACCTGCGCACGGAAACGCTGTCAAAGTTGCAGCTCCAAGTTGGCGACGAGTCTCGACAGTCGCTGCGGAACAAGACCATCGTCGATGTTTCGGAGCAACTTGCCACGGGGCCGCAAACACTGAAGGAGCTCTACTTGCTGACCACCGCCGACCGCGAGGACGTGGCTATGGTCGAACTCACCGGGGCGAGTCTGTTCGAGGCGCTGCAGGACTGCATCTATGGCCCGCTCCTCCCCGAGGACACGCCCGCCTCGTTCGAGACGCAGGTTCAGTTGGCGCGCACGGTGAGAATGTGGCGCATCGAGAGGCCCGCAGACAGTTGGTCGCTGCGTGAGGTCGTAGCTGCGATCACCCGATAGGCTGTGGGGACTAAGTGGATCGGCTCAGTTGCGTGCACTGTCGGCTCACAGGGGAAGGTCGTTCGGAGGAT
>CAYMPK010000087.1:9725-10041 GCA_964392145.1 uncultured Actinomycetes bacterium
GCGGGACCGGGCAAATCCTACGTCGTGATCGAGATCAGCAACAATCACCCGCGAACCCGGGATCGTCGCAGCGGAGATTGACGATGAACTGGTGATCCTGAGCATGGCCGCAAACGCCTACATCTCCCTGGACCCGGTTGGTCGCGCCATTTGGGAACTCACCGAGTCGCCCATCACCGTCGCCGAACTGGTGCATCAACTGGGGGAACGGTATGAGGGCTCCGACGGTGAGATCGAAGCCGATCTGCAGGTATTCCTCGCGAAGATTCATGAGGCCAAACTCATCCACCTCGGATGAGCCAGCGCGCAAGACCTT
>CAYMPK010000088.1:0-10038 GCA_964392145.1 uncultured Actinomycetes bacterium
ACCTCGCGACGGCAGAGCGACTGGCCGATCGCTCGCTTGAGGTCGAGCCCAGGGGGGGCACGGCGGTGCACGCCCGGGCGCACGTGTACTACGAGGTCGGCGAACATGAGGCCGGACTGACATGGCTCGACCCGTGGATCGAGTCCTGTGGTCGCGACGCGATCCACCGTGCGCACTTCTCCTGGCACGCCGCGCTGCACGAGTTGGCGCTGAACGATGAGGGCGCTGTCTGACAGCGCTATGAACGCCAACACGCGCCGCCTGCGGTCAATGGCACTCGAGCGCTGGTGGACTCAGCCGCCCTTCTGTGGCGCATGCGGATACACGGGATGCAGGTGGATGATGCAGCCGTCACGCGGGTGTGGGCGGCGGCAGGAAAGGCGCTGGATCATCCCGCCACACCGTTCGCCGCGATGCACGCGGCGCTGGCCCTCGCAGTCGGTGGCGACAGTGCCGACGTGGCTCGATTCGCCTGCCGTTGCCGATCTGCAGGCAACCCCGTGACCGCCACCGTGGTGGCCGAGTTCGCCGACGCTCTTGCGGATTTCCTCGCTGGCCGGAACGAGACCGCCGCAGTGAGCCTGCTGGCCCTGCGCCAGCAGTTCAACCGGGTCGGAGGAAGCGCCGCTCAACAGGAGATCGTCGAGGAAACGGCAATCGCCGCCCTCGCTGCCGCCGGTCGTAGCAGTGAGGCGACGGCGCTGTTGGAGGAACGGATGGACCGGCGTCCCCGCCCCCGTGACGAGTCCTGGCGCGTCGGCATCCTGGTGCACAGCGACTGAGGCGGAACTCCTCAGACATTTCCTAGTGAACATGTCAGAATGCCCGCATGTCAGAGATTCAGCCGTCTGAGCGCACATCCTGGCTGGCCGCCCTTACACGCACCAGCGACGGTCAGGGAGCCGCCGATGGTGACGACGTCGAGGTGCGACTCAACCGAAGCCTGAGCACGATGGCAGTGTTGCTGCTCGCGGTCGGCAGCGTCATCGGGACCGGAATCTTCGTGATCATGGGGGTGGTCGTTCCCCTGGCCGGCCCGGCCGTGGTCATCTCCTTCGTGCTGGCGGGCATCGCCTGTCTGCTCTCGGGGCTCTCCTATGCAGAGATCGCCAGTTCGTTGCCCAGCTCGGGCTCGGTGTACTCGTACGCGTACGCCACGGTGGGAGAACTATTGGCCTGGATCGTTGGCTGGTGCTTGATCCTCGAGTACGGGGTCGGCATCGCGGCGGTCTCGGTCGGGTGGAGTCAATACCTCAACGAGGGCCTCACCCAAGCCTTCGGCGTTGCCATCCCGTCGGACTGGGTCAACGCCCCCGATGCGGGCGGCATCATGGACCTGCCCGGGTTCCTGCTGGTCCTGGCCATGGCGTTCGTCGTGTCGGCGGGCGTGAAGGAGTCGGCGCGGGTCAACGCCACTCTCGTCATCATCAAGCTGGTACTCATCGTGATGTTCCTCGTCATCACCTTCACGGGCTTCAACTCGGCCAATCTCTCGCCGTTCCTTCCGTTGGGGATCGCAGGTGTGATCGCCGCCGCCGGCAAGTTGGTCTTCGCCTACGCGGGCTTCGACGCCGCGGCTGTCGCCGGCGCCGAGTCGAAGAATCCTCGTAAGGCCATCCCCATCGCGATCGTGGGGGCTCTGGCCCTCATCACAGTGATCTACACCCTGGTCGGACTTGCATCCGTTGCCGCCTGGCCCTGGCAACAGTTCGAGGGGACAGGCGGCGAGGCGGCGCTGGCCAGGATCGTCCAGGACGTGTCGGGTCAGGCGTGGACCTCGGAGATCATCTCGGTCGGGGCCATCGTCGCGATCATCAGCGTGGTGCTCGCCCTGCTGTACACCCTCTCCAGGATCATCTACACCATCAGCCGAGACGGCCTGCTGCCGAAGAAATTCGGTCAGTTGTCCCCCCGCACCCGGACCCCGGTGTTCTCCACCTGGACCCTCGCGGGATTCCTGGCGCTGTTGGCCGCCTTCGTCCCACTGGACGACCTCGCCGCCGCCATCAGTCTCGGGACGCTGGTCGCGTTCGGCGTCGTCAATGTCTCAGTATTGGTGTTGCGACGTACCCGCCCGGATCTGCCGCGACTGTTCAAAGTCCCTTTCGGCCCTGTCATCCCATGCATCGCCGTGCTGCTCAACATCGTCCTGATGATCTTCCTGCCGATCACCACCTGGATCGTCTTCGTGATCTGGCTGGTGATCGGACTGCTGGTGTACTGGTTCTACAGTCGCCACCGATCCGTGGCCGGAAAGCAGGCCGCCGACACCACATCAGGGGCGGATTCCGGCTAGTGGCCCGACCGTGTCGGCTCGGCCGCATGGGCCGCGCGTCTGACACCCATCCCGTTGGTGGTCACACCTTCGTCCTGCGCAGCCGGAGAGCGTTGGCGATCACGGACACGCTCGACAGGCTCATCGCCGCCGCGGCGATGATGGGCGACAGCAGAAGACCGAAGAACGGGTACAGCACGCCGGCGGCGAGCGGTATGCCCAGACTGTTGTAGACGAATGCGAAGCCCAGGTTCTGCTTCATGTTCCGCACGGTGGCGGTCGATATCCTGCGGGCCGCTGAGATGCCGCGCAGGTCGCCCTTGACCAAGGTGATCGCGGCCGCGTCGATGGCGATGTCACTGCCGGTTCCCATGGCGATACCGACATCGGCCTGAGCCAAGGCAGGCGCGTCGTTGATACCGTCGCCGGCCATCGCAACCACCCGCCCCTGGGCTTGCAGATCCTTCACGATCTGCTGCTTGTCGCCGGGCTTCACACCGTCATGAACGGCGTCGATGCCCAGTTGCCGCCCGACCTCCTCGGCCGCGGCTTCGGCGTCACCGGTCGCCATCACCACGTCGACCCCGTCCCGGTGGAGGTCGGCCACCGCCGACGCGGTGGATTCCTTGACCGCGTCGGTCAGGGCGATCACCCCGACCTCCTGGCCGTCGAACGACACATGGATGACTGTGTCGCCCGGGCTCGTCATAGAAGTGAGCGTGCTGTCCAGGGGCACGCCCTCCGACCGCAGCAACTCGGCATTACCTACCAACACCGGCACGTCGCCAATGCGGGCGCTCACCCCGAAGCCGGGTAGGGCATGGAAATCCTGTGGTTCGGCCAGCGGGACACCTCGGGTCTCGGCGGCCGCCGTGATGGCCGCGGCCAGCGGGTGCTCACTGGCCCGGTTCACGCTGGCCGCGACGCCGATGACCTCGTCCCCCGTGTGGCCGTCGGCGGGGAGCGTGATCCGCACGCTGGGCCTGCCCGCCGTCAGGGTGCCGGTCTTGTCCACGACGATCGTGTCGACCTCTCGCATCTTCTCCATCGCTTCGGCGTCGGAGAAGAGGACACCGTTGCGGGCGCCGAGGCCGCTTCCGACCATGATCGACATCGGAGTGGCCAGGCCGAGGGCGCACGGGCAGGCGATGATGAGCACCGCGACCGCGTTCACCAGGCCGTGCAGCCACGACGGCGAGGGTCCGATGACCCCCCAGACGATGAATGTCAGAACGGCGACGGCAATCACCGCGACGACGAATACGCCCGCGACCCGGTCGGCAAGGCGCTGCATCGGGGCCCGGGAACGTTGCGCCGCGGCAACCATCGACACGACCCGCGACAGTACGGTGTCCGCCCCTACCGATGTCGCCCTGATCACCAGCGCCCCGTTGCCGTTGACCGTTGCACCGATCACGTCGTCGCCGCTGGCCTTAGGCACGGGTACCGGCTCTCCGGTCAGCATCGACTCGTCGATGTTCGACTCACCCGACTCGACCACGCCATCAACCGGTACCTTCTCGCCCGGACGGACCCGCAGCAGGTCATCGACCTGAACATCGGCCAAGTCGACGTCGGACTCGGTGCCGTCGGGCGCTATCACGCGGGCCGTCTTCGGGGCGAGTCCGAGCAGTCCTCGGATGGCATCGGAGGTCGCCGAACGCGCACGCAGTTCCAGTACCTGGCCCAAGAGCGTCAGGGTCACGATCACGGCGGCAGCCTCGAAGTAGACCGGGACCGAACCGTCCGCCTCCTGCAGCGAAGTTGGGAAGATCCCGGGAGCGACGGTGGCGACAACGCTGTACAGGTAGGCCGCGGCCACACCGAGCCCGATCAGCGTCCACATGTTCGGACTGCGGTGACGTACGGAGTTGATCGCGCGGGTGAAGAAGGTCCACCCCGCCCACAGCACCACCGGCGACGCGAGCACGAGCTCCAGCCATGGCTGAACCCGGGGCGAGAACCACCCCAGATCGTGGCCCGCCATCGCGACCACCATCACCGCCGCCGACAGTGGCACCGAGATCCAGAACCGTCGCTTCATGTCGCGGTACTCATGGTCGTCGTCTGCCGCAGGCTCCAGGGTCGGGACCATGGGTTCCAGGGCCATGCCGCATTTCGGGCAGTCTCCTGGGACGTCGGACACGACTTCCGGATGCATCGGACAGGTGTATTGCCGTGGCTCGATCTCTGTCGCTGTCATGCTCACCTTTCGCCGCCTTGCGGACCCACTGCAACGTCGTCCGGGTGTCGGGAATTCCCACTATCGCGCATCAGAGCTGGCAACGCCGAGACATGATCGGGCGCGCAGGGCACGATGGTCGTATGACCAGCGAGCAGAGGATCCAGGCGGAACGGGAACTGGCCGAGGCCGGCGCAGCCTACAAACACGCGGTCGAAGCGTTGAAGACGGCGAGTGCGCGTGCAACCGCGGCGGCGAAAGCGGCCAAGCTGGCCGGGCTGAGTCAACACGAGATCTCCCACGCCATCGGTGAGGATTGGTCGAAGTACAACAACCCGCAGTACCCCCCGGTACAACTCAATCTCGAACGGGGCATCGAGTAGTCAACAGCGAAGCCCGTCAGCCTGGGCTCACCCGATCAGCGCTACGCCCTGCCGCTTGAGCTTGTCGATACTGGTAATGGTCCGGCGTTGACGATCACCGGAACCGTGGTGATCGGTGTACCGCTGAGTGCCGACGAACCCGGAGGGTGACATGACCGACTCGGCTTCGCGAACAGCAGGCAGGGGCCTTGCAGGTGCGCTGCCGGTCACTTCAGCGGTACTGGCGATGCTCGTTTCAGTGGTGGTCGTCGCGCCCGTCGAGGCCGTTACGACCCCGGTGGCAGCGCGTGCCAGCACCGTACCCGGAACAAGTTGTCCGATGTTCCCGGCGAACAACTGGTGGCATGCGGACATCTCCCGATTGCCCCGCAACCGGATGTCTGCTGCCTGGCTCGGCCGGATGGGGGCGGCCAGCCGTCGACTTCACCCGGACTTCGGCCCTTCCTGGGGGGAGCAGCCGGTGCCATACGGAATCCCGATCACGGTCGTCCGACGCGCGCCCACCGTGCCGGTGGTGTTCGAGTACGCGGACGAGAGCGATCGTGTCGGCTATCCGTTGAGTTCCCGCACCCTCATCGAAGGCGGATGGGCTGCAACCGGTGATCGCCACGCGATCGTCATCGATGCGGCCACCTGTCGGCTCTACGAGACCTGGAACACCCGCCTGGTCGGACACCGATGGACGGCCGGTTCCGGCGCCACCTGGTCTCTGCTCAACAACAACCTGCGACCGGCCTCCTGGACCTCGGCGGACGCAGCGGGACTGCCGATCCTGCCGGGCCTGCTGCGCTACGACGAGGTGCTCGCCGGTCGAGTCGACCATGCCATCCGATTCACCACAAACCGCACATCCCGGGCGTACGTCTGGCCGGCCCGGCACCAGGCCGGTGCCACCAACGACGCGACCTACCCACCGATGGGAGCCCGGTTCAGGCTGAAGGCCAGCTATTCGACCGTCGGCTACTCGGCGCAGGCCCGCACGGTGCTCAAGGCGATGAAGACCTATGGACTGGTGCTGGCGGACAACGGTTCGCCGTGGTACTTCCAAGGCACCTCCGACACCCGTTGGCGCAACGGTCTCATCGACGAACTCAAGCGGATTCCGGCCAGCGCCTTCGAAGCGGTGGACACCTCCTCCCTCAAGGTGAGCGCCAACTCCGCGGCGGTGCGCCCTCGTTGACCACCTTCCGGTGCGTAGGTCGATTCGAGTACTCAGTGATGGAAGGAGTTCGGCTTGGGTGTCGTCGGCTGATCGTTCGGCAGGTCCGATATGGCTGAGCGAATGTCGGCCAGCAACTTGTGCGCCAAGTCGCCTGTCAACCCATTGCGGACCACGATCCGCATCACCTCCACGTCGGTGATCGACTCGGGCATCGGGTAGGCGGGCACCTGCCAGCCGTTGTAGCGAAGACGTTCGGACAGCATCTGCAGGGTCCAGCCGCCGTCGAAGTCGTCTGCCAGGCGCCAGGCGAAGACCGGGATGGCGCTGCCATCGGTCAACAAGGTGAACTCCGGCATTCTACTTATGCCGTGGCTGAGCATCATGGCCACCTCGCGGCACACCGCGTGCACCGTTCGGTAGCCGTCCCGTCCCAGGTGCAGAAGCGTGTAGTACTGCAGCAGCACCTGCGCGCCCGGGCGGGAGAAGTTGATCCCCAGGGAGGGCATGTCACCCCCCAGGTAGGCAACGTTGAAGATCATCTCCTCGGGCAGATAGTCCTTCTTGCGCCAGACGACCCAACCCAGACCCGGATACACCAAGCCGTACTTGTGCCCCGAGGTGTTGATCGAATGCACGCGATCAAGTCGGAAGTCCCAGACTAGGTCAGGCTGCAGAAAGGGTGCGACCATCCCGCCGGAGGCACCGTCGACGTGGAGCGGGATGTCGAGTCCGGTGCGCTCCTGGAGGTCATCGAGGGCCTCGGCCAACTCCGCGATGGGTTCGTAGTCGCCGGTATAGGTGACACCAAGGATGCCGACGACCCCGATGGTGTTCTCATCCACATGGGCCAGCATGGTCTCGGGGGTGAGCGCGGGTGCTTCCAGCGTGATGGGGACGTATCGCGCCTCCACGTCCCAATATCGGCAGAACCGCTCCCAGACCACCTGCACCGCGGAACTCATGACCAGGTTGGGCTTGTCGGTAGGTTTGCCGGCTGCTGTGCGCGCGGCCTGCCAGCGTTTCTTGAACGCCAACCCGGCCATCATGCAGGCCTCGGAGGAGCCCACAGTCGATACCCCGATCGTCGGACCGGGTGCGTTCCAGAGATCGGCGATCATCTCCGTGCATCGACGCTCCACTGCGGCGGTGGCCGGGTACTCGTCCTTGTCGATCATGTTCTTGTCGAACGACTCGGCGTACAGGCGATTCGCGTGGTCGTCCATCCAGGTCGTGACGAACGTCGCCAGGTTCAGACGGGCATTGCCGTCCAGCATCGCCTCGTCGTGCACCACCTGGTACGCCGCGGCGGCAGGGATGCCACGTTGCGGCACCCTATCGGTGGGCACGGTCATCGGCTCTTCGGCGAAGATCAGCGGATTTACTTGGATCAAGGAGGCTTTGGGGTCACTCCCGCGAGGAATCAGAGTCATGGTTTCAGTATCTCTGAAGCCGTTGGTCGATGTCGGATCCATCAGTCGCTGTTGACGTGGCGTCAGTGCCGCCGTCATCGTCTCGAGCAGTGCAAGATGGGGGAGTGCGAATTTCAGCCCGGGCCGACTACGCCGTACGCTCCATTCTCGAAATCGCCGCAGGCACACCCAACCTCGTGAAATCGGAGTCCATCGCCGAGTCCCAGCAGATCCCGGCCAAGTTCCTGGAGCAGATCCTCGCTGAACTGCGCCGCGCGGGTCTGGTCACGAGTCGGCGGGGAGCAGTGGGCGGCTACGCCCTGGCACGGCCGGCAGCGGAGATCTCGGTCGCGGACGTGATCAGGGCGGTGGAGGGGCCGCTGGCCTGGGTCCGGGATTCACGCCCAGGCTCGATCGAGTACCAGGGCACGGCCGAGTCGCTGGCGGAGGTCTGGGTTGCGGTGCGCAGCGCTCTGCGTTCCGTCCTGGACGCTGTGTCGATCGCTGATGTGCTATCCGGGAATCTGCCCGCAGCCGTGACCGACCAGACCGAGCGGCCGGGGGCCTGGGTCGACTAGTTCGCAGCCTGAGACCGGAGCCCTAGTCGGTCAGACCTGTGGCCGGGTCAGCGCACGACCAGTCGCTCCCAGTGTTCGACGAGCGGCGGCTCGGCGAAGAAGGGTCCGATGAGCGCACGCCACCGAGTGAACAGGTCGGAGCCACGGAAGCCCTCGGTGTGGTCGGCGAGGGTCTCCCAGTGGATCGCGAGCAGGTAGACGGCCGGACGTTCCACCCCCCGGTGGACCTCGATCCCGAGGAATCCGGGTGCCATGGACAGGATCTCGATCGCCTCGTTGAAGGCAGTTTCGAACTGCGGCTGCTGCCCCTCGGCGACCGTGATCTGGGCTGTCTCGATGATCATGGGAATCTCCAATTCGGGCTGGACTCGGTGGCTATCCCACTGACGATTCTGACAGTCTCAGGTCGTCGACCGGGTGGTGGACAGGTAGCTCCCGATGAGGATGAGAGGGAAGCCGAGGAGGATCCCCAGGGTCAATGGTTCGCCGAGCAGACCCACCCCCAGCGCCACCGCCACCAGTGGGTTGAGGAAGGTGATGACGGTCATCCGGGTGGGGCCGACCTCGTCGACGAGCGCGAACAGCACCACGAAGGCCAACGCCGAACACACCACGCCCAGCGCGACGACCGACCACCAGGCGGTGGCTGAGACCGGTCCCTGGGGCCTGGCGAAGACCAACCACGGCAGGTAGGCCAAGGCGGTGAGGCTCGCCGCCGCCGCCATCACGGCGGTGCCGGGTACCCCCTCGAGCTTGGTGGCGATGATGATCGGTCCCACCGCATAACCCGCAGCCACAACGAGCAACGCAAGGAGCGCCCAGGCGTCACCGACGCCGAGGTCGAGGCCCACAAGAAGTGCCACTCCGGCCATGCCGACGGCTAGTCCCAGGGATCGCTTGGCGTTGAGTCGGTCGGAGAGGCCGAGTTGCGCGGCGACCACCGCGCTCACGATCGGCACGGTGGCGATCATGAGACCCGTCACCGAACTGGTCAGTCGGGTCTCGGCCCAGGACAGCAGGCCGAACGGAACAGCCATCTCGACCAGCGCCAACAGCAGGATCCAGCGCCAATGTCCGGCGAGGAATCTCTGCTCACGGCGCAGCAGTGCCAACGGCACCAACAACGCCGCGGCCAGTAGCATCCGGGAAGCCACCAGGAAACCCGGATTGAGTTCCGCCACGGCCAGCCGGATGAAGAAGTACGGCAGGCCCCAGATCAGGGAGAGGGAGCAGAAGAGCACCCAACCGCGTTTGGACATGCTGGAAGCCTCTCGCCCGCGACTGCCGGGACGTGATCGGGGTGACCGGGGAAAGGCTATAGGTCGGTCTGAATGTGGGGGTGGGGGTCCACCGAGAAACCCAGTGACTCCCTATCGACCACGAAGGTGGACTGATGTGCGGCCGCCAGGGAGCCGGCCGCATCGCCCAGCACCGACGACGTCAGTCCGATGCCGGCGTCGTCGATCCAGGACTCGCTGGACATCCAGATCGGCCCCACGCCCGGCTCGCGCAGTACGTGAAGGCTGAGATCGGTGTTGATGAGCATCAGTTCCTGCGGGTCATCGAACGACGACACCCCAGTCGCGGCGTCTGCGACCAGTAGCAGGAGCGGGACGCCGGACGCTGGTTCGTCATCCACGAGTGGCACCTTGGGTTCAGCCCAGACCGTGCCGGGACCCGGGAGGTCGAGTCCACCGGAGACCGACTGCCAGTCGATGGCATCCAGGTAGCCGCAGTCCCAGTGGCTGGGGGGATGCATGGGCGAGCCGGCCGGCGGCGGGGCGCGAAAACTGCCGTGTGAGTGCGACAGCGGGGTCTCCCGCCTCTTCGTTATCCACGCGGACATCCGCATCAGGATCTGTTCGCCGACGACGGAGCTCATCTCCGCCTCGACGAGGGAACTCAGTTTGCCTTCCTGAACGATCCTCGCCGACACCGCGACAGCCCCAAGCGGAAGAGGTGCGAGCAGGTCAACGCTGACCTGATTGATCAACGGGTTCTTGATGGGGACCGACAGTTTCGACGCCGCGCGGGCCAGCAGGGCTGCCG
>CAYMPK010000089.1:0-10037 GCA_964392145.1 uncultured Actinomycetes bacterium
CGACCGAGGTCGGCGCGGCACGGTTCGCCGCCACCCAAGGCGGCAACTACCACATCGTCGTGGCCGTGTTCTGCGGCCTACTCATCATCTCGAACATCGGAGCGGTCAAGTTGATCGCCATCGGGCCCATCATCACCGATGGTGGCGCCTTCCTGTTTCCGCTGGTCTACATCGTCGGCGACGTGCTCGCTGAGGTATACGGATTCCGGGCCGCTCGCCGGGCAATCTTCCTCGGATTCGGGCTTGCCATCCTGGCCGCCTTCTCCTTCTGGCTGATCCAGATCGCTCCCCCGGCCGCCGGTTGGGAACACCAAGCCGCCTTCGAGGCCATCCTCGGCTTCGTTCCCCGGATCGTGCTGGCCAGCCTGCTGGGATTCCTGGTCGGACAACTGCTGAACTCCTATGTCCTGGTGAAAATCAAGGAGCGGACGAAGGAGAAGAAGCTGTGGTTGCGGCTGATCGGCTCCACCGTGGTCGGTGAGTTCGCCGACACTCTGGTGTTCTGCACCGTCGCCTTCTACGGCGTCATCACGGGCGCGGAGTTCCTCAACTACGTCATCACCGGCTACGTGTCCAAGACTCTGCTCGAGGTCGTTCTGCTGCCGATCACCTACCGCGTGGTGGCGATGGTCAAGTCCCGCGAGCCCAGTTATCAACTGGGACCTGGAACCCCGGCGGAGATGTCGGCCTAGCGGGCACGGCAAGACCTCGGCACCGCGTCACCGGCGCCGGTCCGGAAGTCTCTGGAACAACCGTTCAGCCGTAGTAGCGCCCGAGGAAGTCGTCTCGGAATTCGAAGAAGTTGTCGTCGAGGATGCTCGTCCGCATCCGATCGACCAGCCGCACGATGAACCGCTCGTTGTGGATGGTGGTGAGCATGCTCGCCGCCATCTCCTTGGATCGGAAAAGATGATGGAGGTAGGCCCGGCTGTAGTTGGCGCAGGTGTAGCAGTCGCACTGATGGTCCAATGGCTCGAAGGCCCGACGATGCACCGACGAGGTCACGTTGTAGCGCCCCGACTCCGAGAAGACCGCCGCATTCCGGGCGACGCGTGAGGGGGCCACACAGTCGAAGGTGTCGACGCCGTTCTCCACCGCGTTGAACAGGTCATCCGGCTCGCCGATTCCCAGCAGGTGTCGCGGCTTGTCCTCCGGGAGTTCCTCACTCACCCAGGAGACGATCCGCCCCAGTTCAGCCTTCGACAGGGCGCCCCCGATGCCGAACCCGTCGAAATCCAAGCCAGCCAGGTCCGCCGCGGCCCGTCGCCGCAGATCCTCGTACTGGGCGCCCTGGACAACTCCGTAGAGGAACTGCCGCGGGGCGCCCGGCTTGGTTGACCGCAGCCTGGCGTGCTCGGAGAGGCAACGCCGCGCCCAGGCCGCGGTCCGTTCCACGGAGTCCTCCTGGTAGCCGCGGGTGTTGAACAGCGTCGTGCACTCGTCAAAGGCGAAGATGATGTCGGCCCCCAGGCCGAATTGGACCTGCATGGAGATCTCCGGGGTGAACCGGTGACGACTGCCGTCCAGATGGGATTTGAAAGTGACCCCGTCGTCGTCGACGTGGGCCAGCCGTTCCTTGCCGGCGGCGACCACGTCGTCTGAGCGGACTCCGGACTCGGCCATCGCCAGCACCTTCTTGAAGCCGACACCCAAGGACATCACCTGGAATCCACCGCTGTCGGTGAATGTCGGACCGGACCAGTTCATGAACGCGCCCAGCCCGCCGGCGGCCTCGACGATGTCGACCCCTGGCTGGAGGTAGAGGTGGTAGGCGTTGGCCAGCAGCGCCTGCGCGCCGAGCTGCGCCATCGCCTCCGGCAGCACCGCCTTGACGGTCGCCTTCGTCCCGACCGGGACGAAGGCGGGGGTCGCGATCGTGCCGCGGTCGGTGCGGATCACGCCGGCCCGCGCCAGCCCATCACAACCACCCGGACCTGAGGACAATCGACCCGAAACGGTGAAATGTGGGCCCTCGATCGGGGCACGCCCTGAAACCAAGGCCTGCCCTGATGTCCCGAGATCGTCGAGCTCTTCGACCTCGGGCATGTCAGCCACCATGACCTGGCACCGCCATGGCCGAGCCTCGGTGCCGTCGCCATTCGCCCGCGAGCAGAATCCCCAGGCCCGCCCCTGCAGCGTCTGCAGCGACATCCAGCAGGTCGAACGCGCGCCCTGGAGCCGCCAACTGCAGGGTCTCGGTGACGACCGCAAAGACCAGTGCCAGCCCGAACGTGAGCCAGGGTCGGGCGGCGAGGGAGGCGACGTCGAGGCTCACCGCAGCACTCCACGCGGCGAACAGCAGTATGTGCGCCAACAGGTCGATGTGGGAGATTCCCACGGACGGAATGGCACTGCCGGGAACCAGCGTCACGATGAGCACGACCAGAGTGGCGACCGCTGTCCTGGCGAATCCGAGGGCGCCCCGGCTGCGCGTCGGGTGTTCCGATTGCCTCACACTGGGAATCTAGTGCGCCACCTCGAATCGACGGAAGCCGCCATCGGCGTCCGGCCGGCCCTGGCTAACCGGTCGAATGCCGCCGACGAAGGGACCACCTGATGGCCAGCCCAGCGGAAGCGCTGACGTCGACGGCCGTGCTGCACGGCCGTGAGATCGTGTACAGCGATCGCGGGATCGGTTCGCCGCCATTCGTCCTGGTCCATGGCATCGGCTCCAGCGGTCAAGCGTGGGATCCGGTCGCCGAGGACCTCGCAGGCCGTGGCCACCGGGTGATCTCCGTCGACCTGCCAGGACATGGCATGTCCTCCAAGGAGCGGGGTGACTACAGCTTGGGGGCCCTCGCCAGCGTGCTGCGCGATCTGCTCGACGAGTTGTGCATCGAGAAGTGCGTGCTGGTCGGGCATTCCCTTGGCGGCGGCATAGCGTTGCAGTTTGCCTACCAATTCCCGGAGCGCCTCGATGCCCTCGGACTGATCTCCTCAGGAGGACTTGGAACCGAGACATCGCGGGTCCTGAAATGGACTGCGATGCCGGGGTCCGGGCTGGTCATGGCCACCGCCTTCAACAATGTCACGCTGGGCGCGGCCGAGGGCCTCGCGCGACAGTGGGCTCGGTGGCGAACCCCGCCGGCCCCACTGCACGAGACGACACTGGCCCGGCTGCGAGAGATCGCCGATCCCGAGCACCGCGCGGCATTCCTGGCGACGCTGCGAGCGGTGGTCGACTCCTCCGGACAGCGCGTTTCCGCGGTCGAACGCCTGCCGGTGCTCGAGCAAACCGACACCCTCATCATCTGGGGTGCGCACGACCACATCCTCCCGGTGGCGCACGGTCGTACGGCCCATGACCTGCTGCCCCGCAGCCGGCTGGTGATCTTCGAGGATGCGGGTCATGAACCGCACGTAGACGAGCCGGTGAGGACCGCTGACCTGCTCGCCGAACTCGTGGTGCGGCCGGTGGATGGAACCCCTTAGGGTGGTGCGATGCAGCGCATCACAGCTAACGGGCTGACCTTCGACGTCGACGACTCCGGAGAGCAGGACCGGGAGGCGGTCATGCTGCTGCATGGGTTTCCGCAGGATCGCACCAGTTGGGACGACATCGCTGCCAGCCTGCGGGATGCCGGCTACCGGACCATTGCCTTCGATCAGCGCGGCTACTCCGCCGGAGCGAGACCCTCGGCGGTCTCCGACTACAAGCAGGGCGAGATCGTTGCCGATGCCCTGGCCGTTCTCGACGAGCTCGACGTCGAACACGCGCACATCGTCGGCCATGATTGGGGCGGCGCTGTCGCCTGGGGCCTCGGTTCAAGCGCGCCGGATCGCGTGCTCAGCCTGACGGTGTTGTCCACTCCGTACCCGGGCGCGATGAAGGCGGTCGCGCTGAAGAGCACCCAGCTGCTCAACTCCTGGTACATGGGCATGTTCCAGATCCCGGTGTTCTCCGAAGCGGTGCTCTCAACGTCTGGGCCCTTCTGGAAGGCCGTGATGAAGGGGCTGCCACCGAAGGCCAAGGAGCATTACACGCAGCGCGCACGCCAACCCGGGGCGATGACGGCGATGCTGCGCTGGTACCGGGCGTTGCCACTCGACCTCGCCAAGCCGTCCATCGACTGGCACCGGATCACGGTGCCGACCCTGTACCTGTGGGGGAATCGCGATCCGGCGTTGGGACGAGCGGCCGCCGACGCGACGGCGGGATTCGTCACGGGTGATTACACGTTCGTCGTCCTGCCCGGCGTCGGACACTGGATCCCCGAATCGATCCCGAACCAGGTGTCCGAGGCCCTGTTGTCACATCTGGCACGCAACCCGGCGACCTGACGTCGCCGGGCACCATCGGGTCGCGAACTGCCCGACCGCAATCCGGGCCTCACTCGGGTGCAGCCTGCAGCCGCCAGCCCAACGGGCCGAGCAGGCGTTCCCAGCGCGGCAGCGTCGCGTCTCCGTGCCCGAGAACTCCGCAGTGCTCCAGCCCTCGGGTGAAGTAGTCCCCCACGGCCCGGCGGATCGCCACCTCCGGCGACTCCCCGGGCTTGGGTAGCTGGGCAACCATCGGGGCGTGTTTGGCAAGTTCCGGTGTGAGTTCTCCGCCGCGTTCAAGCGCCTGAGACAGTTGCGCCATCTCCGCCGCCAGGCGACCGGGTAGCACCGCCAGTCCCATCACTTCGATGAGTCCGATGTTCTCCCGTTTGACGGGATGGATCTCGGCATGCGGATGGAATATGCCATCGGGATGCTCTGCCGTCGCGCGGTTGTTCCGGAGCACCACATCCAACTGGTAGGCATCCCCGATCCGGTGCGCGACCGGGGTGACCGTGTTGTGGGGAGTGTCACCGGTGAAGGCACGGACGTTCGCCTCCGGTTCGTCGTGCTGGCGCCAGACCTGCAGCAGCTCAAACCCGGCATCGCCGAGATCCTGTGGGTCGGAGCCCGACAGCCGCACGACCGACAGCGGCCACTTCAGCACCTGGGCCCGCACTTCCCCTCGACGCCAGGATGTCAGGGGTCGGGCGTCCTGCATGGGGAACCGGAACCGACCCCCCTGGAAGTGGTCGTGGTTCAAGATCGACCCACCGACGATGGGCAGGTCGGCGTTGGATCCGAGGAAGTAGTCCGGGAACTCCGTGACGAACTCCAGCAGTCTGGCGAAGGTCAACCGAGTGAGTTGCATCGGCACGTGCTGGGAACGCAGGACGATGCAATGCTGGAAGTAGTACTGATACGGCGAGTACTGCAGGAACCACGCCTCGTCGGCCAAGGCCAACGGGATCAACCTCAGGTTCTGCCGGGCCGGGTGGTCGGGCCTGCCCGCGTAGCCCTCGTTCTGGGCACACAGCAGGCACTCGGGGTACCCGGATTCCGGTGCGTTCAGCGCGGCCGCGATGTCCCTGGGGTCCTTCTCCGGTTTGGCCAGGTTGACGGTGAGAATCAACTCGCCGTAGTCGGTGGCATGACTCCACCGCGGATTGCGTGCCGTTCGCTCCGCGTGGACGTAGTTGTTGGCCACACACATGGCGAAGAACCCGTCGGTGGCTGTGACCGGCGCGATGTCGTAGTCATCCCAGAACCTGTCGATCACGACGCTTGGACGCGGTGTCAACGCGCCCATGATGCTCGCGTCCAGCGCATCCCGCTGGTCCGGTGTGTCCTCGATGAGTCCGCGCTGCACGGCGTCATCCAGTATCGGGGCCAACAACCCATCGGCACTTGACAGACCGTTTGAGCCCCTGCGATGGGTGGTCGTGGCCGACCCGATGTCCGCCTCCGGCGGTGCGGACAGGCCCAGCAGGTCCAGCAGGACGTTCCGCGCCCAGATCCGGTCCTCGGCAGTGATGAGCCCCGTCGTCTCGGCGTAGTCGAGCAACGGTTCCAGACTGGGGCCGGACCCGTTCACAAGCCGACCTCGCGCGCGCCGTCATCACTGCTTACCATCAGGAAGTCCGCAGTCACCCCGGTGACGGATCGGTAACCCGCACGGGTTCCCCGGACGACTTCATCCTCCCGGCCGGGCTCCGCCAGAATCACCACGCAGCCACCGAAGCCGGCCCCGGTCATGCGGGCACCGATGCAACCTGGCTGCGCCCAGGCGGCCTCCGCCAGCGCGTCCAGAGCTGGTCCGGTGACCTCGAAGTCGTCCCGAAGCGACTCATGCGAGAGCTTCATCAAGGTGCCGAACCTCGCCATGTCACCGGACTTCAACGCCACCGCCGCCTCCAGAACACGTGCCTGTTCGGTGACGGTGTGCCGCACCCGCGCCAGCATGTCCGGGTCGTCCAGCCGAGCGGCCGCTACGTCGAGTTCGGCCTCGGGAAGGTCGATGACCGAGGTCCTCTCCAATAGGAAGGCGGCGGTCTCGACGCTGGTGCGCCGCTCGTTGTAGGCGGATCCGTCGAGGCTTCGTCGTTGCTTGGTGTCCGCGATGATGACACTGGCACGGTCATGCGGGAAGGGTACGTATTCCACCGACAGCTGGGCGCAATCCATCAGCAGCGCAGAACCGGCTCGGCCCCTGGCTATCGTCAACTGGTCCATGATCCCGGTGGCCACGCCGATGTAGTTGTTCTCGGCACGCTGTCCGACCAGCGCGAGTTCGGTCGCGTCGAGGCCCAGTTCCCCGATGGTGTTGGCGGCAACCGCGACGCCAAGCTCCAACGATGACGACGAGGAGAGTCCACTGCCGTCGGGGATGTCCCCCGCCAACGCGATGTCCAGGCCGGTCGACAGCGGCGTCCCGCCAGCGTCGAGTTCGTGGATCACCCCGGCCACGTAGGCGAACCACCCCATGTCGTCGCGCCGGGAGGTGTCGGACAGCGAGACCTCGATAACGCCGTCCTGGGAGTAGTTGACGGAGACCCCTCGCACAACCCCGTCGTGATTGGGACGCACAACGCAGTAGGTTCCTCGGTCCAGTGCCATGGGCAACACGCAACCGCCGCTGTAGTCAATGTGGTCGCCAATCAGATTGACCCTGCCCGGGGACTGGAAGGCACGTGCCTCCTCCCCGGTGTCGGCGCCGTACACCTCTTGGAAAAGCCTTCGAACTGCATCCCTGTCGACCCGATCTACTCCCGCCGCGACCGGCGAAACATCGTTCTCGGACACGCCCGCTCCCCTTCCGTTCGCAGCATTGCGGATACCTTCGCCGTCCGAACGCTGAACAGCCGCTTGATGGCGGGTCGCCGGCTCGTCGTTCCCGCTGCGCGACCAACAGAAGTTTGGCACGCTATTGGCGACGTGGAGGAGCAGTCCGTGGGGGCCGCCGAATCCGTCACGGCAGGAGCAGGCGACATGAGCGACGCAGTGTCCAAGGCGGAGGTCGATCCGCTCGCGGAGCCGACGACCCGGGTAAGCAAGAAGTTCATCACCATCCTGGCGCTGGCCAACCTGGGAATCTGGACGGCCTTCTTCGCACCGATCAACTTCCTGCTGCCGTTGCAGGTCGAGGCGATCGTCGGATCGGGCACCAAAGAGACGAACCTGGGCCTCGTGCTGGCCATCGGCGCTCTGATATCGCTGGTCTCCAGCCCGATTTCCGGCGCACTGAGCGACCGCACTTCGTCGAGGCTGGGTCGCCGTCGGTCGTGGGTTCTCTGGCCCAGCATCGCCGCCTTCGGGGTGCTGCTGGTACTCGGCAACCTCACCACTATCGGCGGACTTGTCATCGGCTGGGCGCTCGCCCAACTGGCGTTGAACGCCTCCTACGCTGCTGTCACGGCGATGCTGCCGGACCAGGTGCCGGTGGAACAGCGGGGCACCGTCTCGGCCCTGGTCGGCGCGGGTCAGCCGTTGGGTATCATCCTCGGCGGCGTCATCTCGATCGTGGTTGCCGGTGACAACAACGCGGGCAACGGCCAGAACCTTCGCTACATCGTCGTCGGGGTCATCGTCCTTCTCACGGCAGCGCTCTTCGTCTTCGGAATGAAGGACCCGCAACTGGCCAAGGACCGCATTCCGAAGATGCAGTGGGGTGCTTTCTTCAAGGCCTTCTGGATCAGCCCCAAGGAACATCCGGACTTCGCCTGGGTCTGGTTCACCCGATTCCTGGTGATCCTTGGAACGGCGTTCGTGACCTCGTACCTGCTCTACTTCGCGCGCGACGTGTTGGGAAAGAGCGCCGAGGAGGCGCCGAAGACGGTCACCAGCATCTTCGCCCTCTATGTGGTGGCCCTGTTGATTTCCGTGCTCGCCGTGGGCCCGCTGTCGGACAAAACCGGCAAGGTCAAACCCTTCGTCATCGGCGCCTCGGCCGTGGCCGCGCTCGCTATGGCGATTCTGGCGTTCGCCCACAACGAGTTGATGGCTGTGGTTGCGGCCGTCGTCATGGGGCTCGGCTTCGGCGCCTACACGGCCGTCGACCTGGCCCTGATCTCGCGGGTGCTGCCCAGTGCCGAGGATCGGGCCCGCGACTTGGGCGTCATGAATATCGCCAACGCCGGACCCCAGGTGATCGCCCCCTTCGTGGCGGGCTGGATCATCAGCCTGCTCAAAGTCAACGGCTACTCCTTCGCATACGCAGCCCTGTACTTGACCGCTGCGGCCATCACCCTGATAGGCGCTGTACTGGTCACCAAGGTCAGGAGCGTTCCGTGAACCTGTCCGACTTGGGTGAGGACTTCACCTGGGGCGTCGCGACAGCGGCGTACCAGATCGAGGGCTCACCCGACGCCGACGGCAAGGGTCCCTCCATCTGGGACACCTTCACGCACAAGCGCAATCGCTTCGGTCGTGGCCCGATCAAGGACGGGTCGACCGGCGACGTCGCCACAGACTCCTACCGGCGGTATCCCGAGGACATCGAGCTCATCGCAGCGCTGGGCTTCGACGCCTACAGATTCTCGATCTCGTGGCCCCGGATCTTCCCGGACGCCAGTGGTCGGGTGAACCAGGCAGGTCTGGACCACTACCGCCGGGTGGTCGAGTGCTGCCTGGCCAACGGCGTGGACCCGTGGATCACCCTGTATCACTGGGATCTGCCGCAGGCCCTGCAGGACCATGGCGGTTGGGCCCACCGGGACATCGTGCAGCGCTACTGCGACTATGCCGCGACGATGGGAGAGTCGCTGGGCGACCTCGTCACGAATTGGATGCTCTTCAACGAGCCGCTCAATGTGGTGATCACCGGCCACCTGATCGGCGTCTTCGCCCCTGGCCGAAAGTCGCTCCATGACTACTTCGCCTCGCTTCACCACATCAACCTCGCCACTGGCCTGGGCTCGAGGGCTCTGCGCGCCGCAGCGCCCGACGCTGTCATCGGCACCACCCAATACCTGACGCCACCGATCGGACAGGGTCCCGGACCGCTGGCCGACCTCGCCGCGCGAAGCGCCGACGCGATCATCAATCGGGCGTTCCTGGAGCCGATCATCGGGTTGGGCTACCCGTGGCAAGAGGCCGGGATCCTCAAGGGCGTACGCGGTTACATCAAACCCGGGGACGACCGCGACATGGTGGCGGACCTGGACTTCCTCGGGGTGCAGTACTACACCCGTTTGCGCGCCCCGTTCGTCCCGATACCGGGCCTGTGGACCGTGCCCAAGTTCCCCGGTGGGGGGGAGACCCCTACGACGACTTCGCTGGGCTGGGAGATCGATCCCGAGGGACTGGCGATGGTCCTGGACAAGGTGCACGACTATGGGATCTTCGATCGCATCGTCGTGACCGAGGGCGGGGCCTCCTTCAACGACCGTGTGAGGGACGGCCGCGTTCACGACCCGCGGAGGATCGCCTACTACGAGGCACACCTGGCAGAGGTGCGAGCCGCGCAACTGCGAGGGATACCCGTCGACGGCTACTTCGCCTGGTCACTGCTGGACAACTTCGAGTGGGCAGAGGGCCTTGTTCCCCGGTTCGGTCTGACCTATGTCGACTACGCGACCCAGCAACGCACCATCAAGGACTCCGGCTACTGGTTCGCCGATCAGCTCGGCGGTACTGCCACGCCAGAGTGACCCAACTCAGCCCCGGACGCCCTCGTCAAGGCGCCCCAGTCGCGGAACTAGTCCTCCGGTATGACCTGGAACGGTCGAACCTCCACGGGTCCCATGCAGGCCGCGCTGGCCTTGGTGGCCAGGGCGAGA
>CAYMPK010000090.1:0-9957 GCA_964392145.1 uncultured Actinomycetes bacterium
GGATCCGGCCGGCGCCAACCTGGCGCCGGGTGACCTGGTGTCTGGGAACGTCACCCACGCAGCCCCCCATCAACTGGTCGCTGATGATGATGTCCGCCTTGTATCGCGAGCCGAGTCGCCCCAGGAGTCCTGCGGGGTTCCCGTGACCTCGGCCGGTGTCGATCTGGGGCTGCCGACGGTCCGCGTCGTTCAGTGATGCCAGGCGGATTGCAGGTCGTCGCAGTCGTCGGGCCGACCGGTTGCGGGAAGTCCCTACTCTCCCTCGAGATCGTCGAACGCCTGTCCGAGCAGGGCTGGCGGGCGGAGATCATCAACGCCGACTCCATGCAGGTATACCGCGGCATGGACATCGGAACCGCCAAGTTGAGCGTCAGCGAACGTCGTGGCATCCCGCACCACCTACTGGACATCTGGGATGTCAGGCAGGGCGCCAATGTCGCTGACTACCAGAGTCAGGCCAGGCGTACCATCGCAGACATACTCGATCGGGGGGCGCTGCCGATCCTGGTGGGCGGCTCCGGACTCTACGTCCGTGCGGTGCTGGACGATCTTCGCTTCCCTGGCACGGACCCCCAACTTCGGGCGAAATTGCAGGCCGACCTGGACGAGTTCGGGGCGGCGGAGTTGCACGCTCGGTTGGCCAGGATCGATCCGTCGGCTGCGGCCTCGATACTTGCCACCAACGGTCGACGAATCGTTCGCGCCCTGGAAGTCATCGCACTCTCCGGGCGTCCCTTCACCGCCGAACTACCCCCGCCGCGACCGGTCTACCGACAACTTGAGATCGGCCTAGACGACGAGCGCGCCGAGCTGGATCGACGGTTGGCCGATCGGGTGGACGTCATGTGGCGTCTGGGACTCGTCGACGAGGTGAAGCACCTCGAAGGCCTGCCGGAGAGCCCGACCGCTTCTCGGGCCCTCGGGTACGCGCAAGTGCTGGCGATGCTGGCTGGCCAGCTCGATGAGCAGTCGGCGAGGGAACGTACGGTCTCCGCGACCCGCAAGTTCGCCCGTCGGCAAAGGTCATGGTTCAGACGTGACAGCGGCATCCGATGGTTACCAGCGGACGTGTCCGCTCGTGTCGCGCTGGCGGTGCACATGATCACCGCGGCCGGGCCGATTTCCGCCGAGCCGGACGCGTCGATCACCCAGCCAGGATGACGACTAGGCTGGGAGACATGTCAGAACACCTCGCGGGGCCGGCAGTCGGCGCTCTGCAGGGAGTCGTGATAGCCGACTTCACCAGGGTTCTGGCAGGCCCCTACGCGACCATGCTCCTTGCGGACATGGGGGCCGACGTTGTCAAGGTGGAACGGCCACCGACAGGTGACGATACCCGCTCCTGGGGGCCGCCCTTTTCTGAAGACGGGCAGGCCACGTACTTCCAATCCGTCAACCGCAACAAGCGCAGCATCGCGTTGGAACTCGATGACCCGGCCGACCTAGCTGTGGCGAAGAAGCTTGTGGCCAAGGCCGACGTGCTGGTTCACAATCACCGACACGGCGGCATGGAGAAGTGGGGGCTGGGCTACCAGCAACTGGCACCGGATCATCCGGGACTCGTGTACGCGGCCATCAGCGGCTTTGGATCCGGCGCCGGCGCGGACCTGCCCGGCTATGACCTGCTCGCCCAGGCCACCGGGGGACTCATGTCACTCACCGGCCCTCCAGGCGACCCGACGAAGGTGGGTGTCGCGATTGTCGACGTCGTGACCGGTCTGCACGCAGCAGTGGGCATCCTGGCAGCGTTGCGGTGGCGTGACCTCACCGGACAGGGGCAATTGGTGGAGGTGGACCTGTTGACGTCCTTGTTGTCGGCCCTGGTGAATCATTCCTCGGCATTCGTCTCCGGCGGGGTCATTCCGACCTCGACAGGGAACGCCCACGCCTCCATCGCCCCCTATGAGCCGCTGCCGACGGCCGATGGGCAGATCGTGGTGGCGGTGGGCAACGACCGCCAGTTCCGTCGCTTCACGGAGGCCCTCGGGGCACCGGAGCTCGCAGACGATCCGCGCTTCCTCACCAACCCCGCCCGGGTACAGCACAGGGGCGAGTTGGTGGCAGCCCTCTCGCCTCGCCTACAGGGCAACACCGCCGACTTCTGGCAGCATGAGTTCACCGCGGTCGGTGTTCCCTGCGGCACGATCAACGATGTCGGGGAAGCGTTCGGACTCGCTGAGGAACTCGGACTCGACCCGATCGCTGCCATCGGCGACAGGCGGACCACCCGTAACCCGATCCATCTTCAGGCGACCCCGGCGAGCTACCGGACGGCCTCGCCTTCGGTTGGGCAAGACGATCAGAGTGTGCGTGACTGGCTCGCCGATGGGGCGAGCGAGTGAAGTGGGCACGCCGGCGACCGGCGGAGGACCGGGTCGCTGTGGTCAAGGGTCATGGCACCGGCAACGACTTCGTGCTCATCCCCGACCCCGATGGCATGCACGACATCTCTGCGGCTGCGGCCGCGGCAATATGCGATCGTCGGATGGGCATCGGCGGGGACGGCGTACTCCGAGTCGTGCGCAGCGACCGCACACCGGAGGGGGCCGACTTCGGGCCGCACGCACCCGAGTGGTTCATGGACTACCGGAACTCCGACGGCAGCGTCGCGGAGATGTGCGGTAACGGGATCCGGGTGTTCGCCAGGTTTCTCGTGGACGCCGGTCTGGCATCACCCGGGGAACTCGAGGTCCTCACCAGGGGTGGGGTCTACCGGGTCAACCTGCATGCCGAGGGTGACGTCACCGTGGATATGGGGCGACCCAACCGCGACGGGTATTCCGCGGACGTCCGGGTCCGGCTCGGGTCGCACGAATGGTTGGCGGAGGGGCTGGGGCTGCCCAACCCGCACGCCGTCGTCGTGCTTGACGATCTCTCGGTGCTGCCGGCCGAACTACCGCCGCCGGAGGTCGCCCCGGCGGTGATGTATCCCGACGGCGTGAATGTGGAGTTCGTCGAGATCGCAGAAGAGGTGGTCCCTGGCCAGCCGCACGTGAGGATGCGGGTGCACGAACGTGGCTCAGGAGAGACGCTGTCCTGTGGAACAGGGGCGTGCGCGGTCGGGGTTGTCGTCGCCGAGCACCTCGGTGTTCCGGACGGAACCCCGGTACAAGTGGATGTGCCGGGTGGCATTTTGATGATTTCAATAGACAACCTAGGCCGGGTGCACATGAGCGGACCGGCCGTGATCGTCGCAGACGGCTGGATCGTTCCGAGATGGTGGAGGGCTCACACATGACCGATGGACAGGTCGCGACCGCCGAACAGGTCGCGGAGTTGACGGAGTTCGCCAGGCAGGTGTCCAGGCCGATCGGCAGGCTCGGCGGTGACTGGTTCATCTCCCCGCAGGCGAAACGCGGAGCCCAGATTCTTGGCCAGCGCGGCTGGCCGGCCTACGTCAAAGGCAGGGGAAGTGCGCTGGGCGACGTCCCCGCCGACGTGGTCGTGGCGGTCTTCGGCTTCATGGAACCGGAACGCATCCGGGAGGCCTGGGACGAGCCGTGCGATCTGAGTGTGGAGGAGATCCAGGCGGTCTACCTCAACGCCTGCCGGGAGTGGTCACGCCAGCACCTTGGCGATTTCCAGGGAGCGGACCGGTTGGTCGAGTTGCTCTCGCGGGTGAGCGCGGAGACGGACTGCACTGGGGTTCCTCTCTTCGCCGCTTGGCGATCGGCCCCGCAGGCTGAAGATCTGCCCGGAAGACTGGGGCAACTCCTGCACGAGCTACGGGAACTGCGAGGTGGCCTCCACCTGGCGGCGGTCCTCGCCGCAGGTCTGACGCCGTTGGAGGCGATCGTGTCGGGACCGGGCGGAACGGGTAACGCCCAGTTCTTCGGATGGGGACCAGACTTGATGCCCGATCCGATGATGGTGGAAGGGCTTGCTCCGAAGCGTGAGCAGGCCGAGACCCTCACCGACAATATGGTCGCCGTGAGTTGGGCGGTACTCGACCGGGACGAACGTGCCGAGGTTGCGGAGTTGCTCGTCTCGGCACTTGCCCACGCAGAAGGCGCCGCGTGACGCCCGAGGACGACGAGTCGCTGGAACGGGAGGAGCGGGCAGCCCTACGCAGGGTGGCCGGGCTGTCCACCGAGCTCACCGACATCACGGAGGTTGAATACCGCCAGGTCCGACTCGAACGTGTGGTGCTCGTCGGCGTCTGGACCGAGGGAAGTTGGGAAGAGGCACAGGCCTCCATGCGCGAGTTGGCGCTGCTCGCCGAGACGGCGGGTTCAGAGGTGCTGGAGGGTGTTGTGCAGCGGCGATCAACCCCGGATGCGGCCACCTACATCGGATCGGGCAAGGCCGCGGAGTTGCACGACATCGTGATGGCGACCGAGGCGGACACGGTCATCTGCGACGGTGAGCTCACACCGGGCCAGCTCCGCAAACTCGAGAACGTCGTCAAGGTCAAGGTGGTGGACCGGACCTGGCTCATCCTCGACATCTTCGCCCAGCACGCACAGAGCAAAGAGGGCAAGGCCCAGGTGTCGCTCGCGCAGATGGAGTACCTGCTGCCGCGCCTGCGCGGATGGGGTGAGTCCCTGTCCCGACAGGCCGGCGGTCGAGCCGGCGGTGCGACGGGTGGCGTGGGCACCCGCGGGCCGGGCGAGACGAAACTGGAGACCGATCGCCGGCGTATCCGGGCACAGATGTCCAAGTTGCGTCGTGACCTGAAGGCGATGACAGCCGTCCGCACGACGCAGCGGCAAGGGCGCCGCAGTTCGTCGACTCCCGCGGTTGCGATAGCGGGATACACCAACGCCGGGAAGTCGAGTCTGCTCAACAGGCTCACGGGCGCCGGGGTGCTTGTCGAAGACGCGCTGTTCGCGACGCTGGACCCCACGGTGCGACGTGTCCGACTGCCCTCGCAGCGTGAAGTCACCGTAAGCGACACGGTGGGTTTCGTTCGGCACCTGCCGCATCAACTGGTCGAGGCGTTCAGGTCGACCCTGGAAGAGGTCGGGGAGTCCGACGTCATCGTCCATGTGGTTGATGGCTCCGATGCCACTCCGGAGGCCCAACTGGCTGCAGTGCGTGAAGTGCTGGCCGACCTCGGGATCACCGACCACCCCGAGGTGGTCGTGCTCAACAAGGCCGACATAGCCGACCCGGACGTGGTCGCCAGGATGAGGCATCTGGTCCCCGACCTCGTGATCGTGTCGGCGCGCACGGGGGCGGGGTTCCCTGAGTTGCTGTCGGCAATCGACGCTGCCTTGCCCCAGCCCCCCGTGACGGTGGACGTCGTCGTCCCGTATGCCCGGGGCGACCTGCTCGCCCGGGTGCACGCCGAGGGCGAGGTGTCCTCGTTGGAGCACACCGACGAAGGCACACGGGTGGTCGCGGCGGTCTCGGGAGAGCTCGCCGACCGGCTCGAGCACGCCGGTGGCTGACCTCGACCAGGATCGGCAGGCGGCCGTCGCCGAGTTGCTCGACGCCGTTGTTGCCGAGTTGGGTGGGGAATCCCGGGTCGGTCAGCAGACCATGGCCGGATGCGTCGCCGCCACCCTGGAATCCGGTCGTCATGCGTTGATCCAGGCGGGTACCGGGACGGGGAAGTCGGTCGGCTACCTGGTGCCGGCGATCGCCCATGTCCAGTCCGGCGGGGAGCCGGTGGTGATCGCCACGGCGACACTCGCCCTCCAGCATCAACTCGTGAGTCGCGACCTGCCCGCGATCGATCGTGCGCTGGCCGCGGCCGGGCGGCCACCGATCGACTACGCGGTACTCAAGGGTCGTGCCAACTACCTGTGCAAACAACGGCTGCACGATCCCGCTGGCGACGACGGCGACCAATTGGAACTGGACTCGTTCGGAAGGGCCACCACCAGCCGGCTGGAAGCGGATGCTGCCCGGGTGCGTGACTGGGCTGAGGTCACCACCACCGGCGACCGCGATGAACTCGATGATGTCGACGCTCGTGTGTGGCGCGCCTACTCTGTCACTTCCCGGGAATGCGTTGGATCGGGCGCGTGTCAGTTCGGTACCGAGTGCTTCGCGGAGCGTGCCCGCGAACGGGCGGCGCAATCCGACATCATCGTCACCAACCATGCGATGTTGGCCCTCGATGCTCTTGAGAACCTCCCGGTGCTACCGGAGCACGGGGCGATCGTGGTCGACGAGGGCCACGAGTTGGCGGAACGCGCCACTTCGGCGGTGACCTCGGAATTGAGCGCGACCCAGGTCGCCCGCACCCTGGCAGGAGGCCGACGTCTGCTGACGGCAGACACGGTGGACATGATCGAGTCGTCCGCTTCGGCTCTGTCGGATGCCCTCTTCGAGGTGGAGGGCAGACTGACGCAGTTGCCCGATAGTCTCACCGCCGCACTCGCCGGCGTTCGTGACGCGACGCACCGGGGTCTGACCGAGGTCGGTGGTCAGAAGGGCGACGACCCCGATGCAGTGGCGCGTCGGCAGCGCGTGCGTAGCGCGCTCGAGGAGTGCCATGACATGGCTGGTGAACTGCTGTCGGCGGGGGAGTACGACGTTGTTTGGGTCGATCGCAGCGGCAGCAGCCGCCAGCCCGTCCTGCACCTGGCGCCGCTGAGTGTCGCGGGCCCCCTGCGCGAGGGATTGTTGGAGTCCCGAACGGTCGTCTTGACCAGCGCCACCCTGACTTTGGGGGGAGACTTCGAGCACATCGCGCGCAGCATCGGTCTCACCGACTCCGAGCGCGACGTCGACGGCGCCATGTCCTGGACCGCCGTTGATGTCGGGTCACCCTTCGACTTCGCCAATCAAGGCATCCTCTATCTGGCAAAGGATCTGCCACGACCCGGGCGGGACGGGCCGAGTCCGGAATCACTGGATCGGCTGGCGGAACTGGTGTCGGCCGCCGGCGGCCGCACGCTGGCGCTGTTCTCTAGTTGGCGTGGGGTGGACGCCGCCGCCGACCGGCTCGCCGACCTCGAGGGGCCCAGCATGCTGATCCAGCAACGTGGTGATTCCGTGGGATCCCTGGTGCGACGATTCGCCGAGGACCCATCCTCCGTACTGGTGGGCACGATGTCGCTCTGGCAGGGGGTCGACGTTCCGGGCGATGCCTGCATCCAGGTGGTGATCGATCGCATCCCCTTTCCGAGGCCCGACGATCCCCTCGTGCAGGCCCGCAGCGATCTCGTGGAGCGCAATGGCGGCAATGGCTTCGCGTCGGTGTCGGTCCCGCGCGCGGCTCTACTGCTGGCACAGGGAGCGGGGCGGCTCGTACGCAGTACGTCGGACCGTGGCGTCGTCGCGATCCTGGATCCGCGGATCGCAACCGCGGGCTACGGCAGGTACCTGGTCAACTCCCTGCCGGCCTTCTGGACCACAACGGACACGGCTGCAGCACTGGGCGCTCTGCGGAGGTTGTCCGCCGAACTCGGCTGAGACTCGGGCTTGGCCATCGAAGCGCCGTCGATACAGGCGCCGCCGGTGGTCGAGGGCTCAGACGCGGCGCAACACGGTGACGACTTTGCCGAGGATGCGGGCATCGTCGCCGGGAATCGGCTCGTAGTTGGGATTGTGCGGCATCAGCCAAACATGTCCATGGTTGCGTTTGAGCGTCTTCACCGTGGCCTCCTCGCCCAAGAGCGCCGCCACGATCTCGCCGGACTCGGCGGCCTCCTGGCGCCGGACCACGACCCAATCGCCGTCGCATATGGCCGCGTCCACCATCGAGTCGCCGACCACCCGGAGTAGGAACAACTCGCCGTCACCGACGAGGTCCTGCGGCAACGGGAACACGGCCTCCACCGCCTGGTCGGCCAGGATGGGACCGCCGGCCGCGATCTGTCCCAGCACGGGTACGAAAGAGGTGCGGGATGTGAGTTCATCGGTCTCGCCGTGGCCGCTGGATTCACGGATTTCCGGCGCGGGTGCAGCGGCTCGGCGCTTGCTCTTGGCGGCTGTTGATGTGACGACTTCCATCGCCCGTGGGCGATTGGGATCGCGCCGGATGTAGCCCTTCTTCTCAAGCGTCCGCAGTTGGTGGGCAACGCTCGAGGGACTCGTGAGCCCGACAGCATCCCCGATCTCGCGGATGCTGGGTGGGTACCCCCGATCGGCGACCGACGAGCGGATCATCTGCAGGATCGTGCGCTGCCGGTCGGTCAGGTTGTCGCCCTCGGTCTTTGCCGGCGTCATGCCCGGTCTCCCCTCACCTGTGCTGCATTCGAAAGTCATTCTGTCGGACCCTTCGTACACGCTTACGGTAACTGAACCAAGGGACACATTCAGACATTTGTTCGAATTTTGATGGTCAGCGTGTCGCGGCGGTGGTAGAAATAGAACAGACGTTCGATCGAACAAGTGTACGTACAGTGGCGGTGGCGACAGTGACCAGCGAATCAGGCGGCCGAGGTCGCGGAGGGAGGCACGATTCATGAGCACATGGACATTGCTGGCAGGGCGATCCAGTGCGAGTCTGAGCATCTCACCCTTTCTGGACCTCGTTTCGACGGGTGACGTACCTGACTCCGTGCGGCGCCTCCACGGGTCGACGTCGCGGCGGATGGCGGAGTTCCAGTCCGGCTACCGCAGCACATCGGTGGGGAACGGGCCCTGGAGGCTGACCCATCGTGGATCGCTGCTCGTACGGGTTGCGGTGGTGCTGGCGATCCTGTTCGCAGGAACCTGCGCTGTTTCCCTCGGCCTGGCTGCCGGGCGCGCCGCGAGCCTGGTCGGGGTGTCGGAGGTGCCAGCTCAGGTCGTCTCCGACCGCGGCACCTTCTCGGACGCGGCCGTCTCGGGTCGCTTCGAGCCTGCCGCGGTGGGCAGCGGTGTGACTTCCCGGTCCATGGCCGCCGACGCGTCGGCCGTGGCCGAACAGGGCGGCGATGGCCTGCAGGCGGCCCAGGACTCGGCCGACTGGGTCGTGGT
This sequence comes from uncultured Actinomycetes bacterium, assembly GCA_964392145.1. GTDB lineage: Bacteria > Actinomycetota > Actinomycetes > S36-B12 > UBA10799 > JACJWR01. The sequence goes on from CAYMPK010000090.1 coordinate 8,860, forward strand.
CGAGCCCGGCGACACTCTTTGGGAGATCGCGACACGCGCAGATCCGACCGGAGATCCGCGCGAGATGCTGGTCAGGATTCGTGAGGCGAACGGGTCCTCGCTCTCGCAACTCGTTGCGGGCCAAAGGGTTCGACTGCCGTCGAGAGACCGTGGCTGACCCTCAGACGGCCGCCGGGGCAAGCCGTGGCCAGATTGTGGTGTCGGCGCTCTTGCCTTGGTGTCACCCACCCGATACAGTCACTACATCTAGTGGTTACAGCGATGTAGTTCATCCACAAGTTGTGGTCGCAGATGCACAGGTTCTCCCCAGTTAGTCCCAAGGTTGTCCCCAGAGTTATCCCCAGGATGGAGGTTCGCCATGCAGTGCCCCTTCTGCAGGGATGCCGACTCCCGGGTTCTCGATAGTCGAACGACTGAGGATGGCACGACCGTCCGGCGACGTCGGGTATGCCCATCCTGCGGTCGACGCTTCTCCACCTTGGAGACCGCGACCCTCAATGTCGTCAAGCGCAGTGGCGTCCAGGTGCCCTTCAGTCGCGAGAAGGTCATCGCGGGGGTGCGGAAGGCCTGCCAGGGGCGACCCGTCACGGAGGACGACCTGGCGGTGATGGCCCAGCAGGTTGAGGATGCCGTGCGTGACCTGGGGATGGCGGAGGTGCCCTCCCACGAGGTTGGTCTGGCCATTCTCGGTCCGCTACGGATGCTGGACGAGGTCGCGTACCTGCGCTTCGCTTCGGTGTATCGCAACTTCGAGTCGCTGGACGATTTTGAGGAGGAGGTCGCGCTGCTGCGCGCGGCCCGCGAGATGTCGCCCCAGGATGACACGGGATAGCCGGGGGAAGCCCGACCACAACGACTTGGCAACAACCGAATAGCACTACCACTTCGCACCACCGACAAGAGCAACCACCAACCATCAAAGGGACCCCGAAGGGGTGCCGCCCGGGTCGCACGAGCGGCCGGAATACAGGAGGAGAAACATGGCCGAGGAGTCGCGCGCGACCACGAGATCAGCAGGTAAGCGCGGTTCGAGGGTGAGCGTCACCCGAGACGGGCTGACCGTGGAACGGCTGTTCACCACCGAGGGTGTTCACCCGT
>CAYMPK010000091.1:0-5881 GCA_964392145.1 uncultured Actinomycetes bacterium
CCGATAGTCAGCACCGACGGCGGGGTGGCCATCATCCGGGTGCAACCGTCATTCTCGGGAGCGGATCCGCGCACCGAGGACCTCGTGGCGACGCTCCGAGAAGACGTTCTACCGGCGGCGGTCGCGGGTCAGGGGATATCACCGCACGTCGGTGGCGTGACGGCCGCCACCTCCGACCTGAGTGAACTGATCGCGACCCGGACGCCCTGGTTCATCCTCGGGGTCGTCTCGCTGTCCTTCGTGCTGCTGATGATCGCCTACCGTTCACTGCTGATTCCGTTGAAGGCGGCGGTGATGAACCTACTCTCGATCGCGGCCGCCTACGGAGTCGTCACGGCCGTGTTCCAGTGGGGCTGGGGGTCGCAACTACTGGGGCTGGAAGGCCCCATACCCATCGAGTCCTATGTGCCGATGATGATGTTCGCCGTGCTGTTCGGACTCTCCATGGATTATGAGGTCTTCCTGCTGACCGCGTTCCGCGAACATTGGGAGCGGACGGGCGACATGACCGTGGCTGTTCGGAGGGGCCTCGCCGATACCGGCAAGGTCGTCACGTCAGCTGCTCTCATCATGTGTGCTGTGTTCGGTAGCTTCGTTCTCTCCGACAACGCCATCGTGAAGATGTTCGGCGTCGGTCTGGCCACCGCGGTCTTCGTCGACGCCACTATCGTGCGGTGTCTGCTGGTGCCCGCGATCATGGTGCTCGCCCAGAAGGGAACCTGGTGGCTGCCGGGCTGGCTCGGGCGACTGCTGCCCCACGTGGCAGTGGAAGGCGACCCGCGGGCGTTCGACGCCGTCCCGTCGGCCCCCCGGACGACGCACCCCGCGCGCCGGGGCCCGGCATTCTTGGCCGCACTGTGGGCGGTCGTGGGCATCTTGGTTGCCTGGTTGCTCGCCTACCTGGTCGACTCCTCAGGCGGGCTGCTATTGCCGGCGGCAGCACTCTCCGCTGTCGCTGGGGGACTCATCAGCGCGATGCCCGCACCGGCGACGGGTGCCGCCGGACTGGGCAGTCGCGCGGTCAGCTTCATCTGCGGTGCGGGCATCATGGCCTTCGCCGCGGGGGTCGTTGCTGCGTTCGGTGACCCAGGGCGTACCTCCAGCTGGTTACTTGCTTGGGCGGTCGTGATGCTGGGGATCGTCGTGATCTTCGCCGGGGTCCGCTCAATCTGGTTGCCCGCAGCGCTAGGAGCCTGTTGCCTCGTCGTTGCCCCGATGGCGGTCGTACCCGACGCCGTGGCAGCCCTCTCAGGGGAGGGCACCCCAGCCAGTCAGGTGCTTGTTGCTGCCATCGTTCCGGGGCTGATGGCAATGCTGGTCGCTGCCGCCGGGCGCTCGTTCGTACGTGACCGAGCGCGGGGTCGTCCCGGCGAGGGGCGGGACGTCACGACGGCTTCCTCCCGGGATGACGTTCCTGCGGCGCAGGACGACCCAACGGGACCGACTCGATCACCACTCGCCGGGTCCAGCAGTTCCCCTGTTCCCGGATTCGGGGATTCGCCGAAAGCGTCGAACGATGACGAGGGTCGTTCCTCATGACCGAGGGTCAACGGGGCCACAATGGCCTGGTGTCGCGACGTCTGTGCCCCGGTTGGCGGCGCAGGACTGCCGCCGCGGGGACCCTGACGGCTGTCCTTCCGGTGCTGTTGTCCGTTTCGGCTGCGGCTTCGCCGTCGGCGTCCGGCCCGGCACCGAATCCATCGTCTCCGGGCAACTCACGACTGGTCGACAACGAGTTGGTGGTGGCGGACCTCAACCCCTCCGGGCTGCCGGTCAACGCAACTCTGGTCGACCAGCTCTCGGCCACGGACCTACCGAGTGCGACCTACGAGAACCCGACCTCCACGACGGATCTCAAGTACGTGGGACAGCGCGGTGCGCCGAAGACCCAGGGGGCTGCAGCGCTCGTGACTGTGGGCGGCAAGACACCCGTGGTGACCACGGAGGCAAGATTCGGCAAGCCTCTACCGGTTGCCCTACATGCCGAGTACCAGCGTGCTGGCGTCGCGGTTGAGCCTCAGAGCATTCCTGGGACGACCGGCGAACTCACAATCACCTACACGGTCACCAACACCACTGCCAGTCAACAGGACATCAAGTACACCGATGCGCAGGGAACCGTGCACACCGAGAAGAAGCCGGTGTTCGCGCCCTTTGCCGGCACTTTGCGGGTGGTGCTGGAACCCGGACAGAAACTCGTCGCGGCCCCGGGCGCGGTCAAGGAGACGACCCGCGAGGGACGCACTCAGTTGACGTGGAATCTGGTCCTCTACCCGCCACTGGGCGACTACACGCAGAAGGCGACTCTGCGCATCGCTGCAACGTCTCTGGCCACACCTGAGGTTCGGATGGAAGTCGTTCCGGTCACGTCGGGGGAGGACCCGAGCGTCAACTTCTCGACTGGACTGCTCGACAAGACACTCGAAGGCAACACGAACCTCGCGCAGGGACTGGGGAGCATCGACGAGTCGACGCTGAAGCTCGCCCAGGGGAGTTCCCAGGTCACCGAGGGACTCATGCAACTCCAGGCCAGCACAGACGCGCTCGCCGCCGGCGCTCAGCAGGCCCAGACGGGATCGCAGACCATCACCGACAATCTCGCGGCCCTGTCCGGTGGCCTGTCCCAGATTAGTGAGGGCCTGAGGCAGTTGGCCGGTCCGGCCGGGTTGCCCTACGCGGCGGAGACCTCGCAGACATTGGCAGACGCCGTGGCCCAACTCGCGGCCGTTGTCGGTTCGTCAACTGAGGCGAGCGGTCCGTCGTTGTACAAGGTCGCTGCAGCCGCCAACCTAGGAGCGGAGGAGTTGGCGTCGAAACTCCGTGAGGTGGCAGAGGCCCTGACCCAGGTGGCCGACACGCAGATGGCCCAGGTGGAGACCCAACTGTCTGCTTCCCAAGTCAAACTGCTGGAGGCCCGCGCGGCGGTCGTCACCGCGAGCTTCAAGCTGTGCGCAACATCGCCACCGGGATGTGACGACCTTCAGACCGCACTCGCGGATCTCGACGCCGCCTTCGCATCGCAGTTGGCCGCCCAGCAGACCAGCGGCGATGCTCGGCTGCAGGTCAACCTGTCAGCCGGCGAGGTGCGGCTGAGTTCGGGAGGCGCGGAGATCCTCGCCAAGGCGACCGGAGGTCTACAGCTTGGGCTGGCCGGGGTTGCCGCGAAGCTGGTCAGCGGCGATCCGACCTCGCCGGGGGTCTACGAAGGGCTGACGGCGCTGACGGCAGGTTTGAACTACGCGGCGGTGAACGCGACTCGACTGGCGACGGGTGCCGATCAGTCCACCGCCGGCGCCAACGAGCTCACGGCCGGGTCCTCGCAGTTGACATCGGGTCTTGGCGAGGTCAGCGGTGGGGCGAAGCAACTGTCGGACGGCACTTCGCAATTGGCGGACGGCAGTTCCCAGGTGTCCGATGGCGCCCGCCAACTCCAGAAGGATGGCACGTCGAAGATCTACAGCGAAGTGGTGAACTCGTCGAAGGATCCGGCGTTCGCTCGGGCGTATCTCACCGCGACTGACAACAGGACAACCGACGCCATGCCTTACGGCGTGCCGCCGGGTGCCACCGGTCGGGTCGCCTACGTGTACCAGATGCGGCCGGCGGCGGCGGCCGATGAGGGGATCAACTGGGGAGTCGTCGGGGGAGTGGCAGTAGGGCTGGCGGCTCTTGGTTACCTGGGTTGGCGCCGGGTGGCCGGACTGGCGGGGGCCGGCGGCACGGCCGAACCGGGTGATGTGGAACCGGGCACCGCGGCGGCGACAGGTGATGGATCCGACATCGAAGCGGAACACTCCCCAGGCGGCGACGCGATCGTATCGGCGGACGACTCCGAGGGGCCAGGAGTGACCGACCTCCGAGTCGACTGAATTCGGCCAACCCGATTGCGGATTGCAGGATGGAGGCGACCGACGAAATGTTGCTGCCACCTTGCTGCGGCTTTGCGTCACACGAAGAACAGAGCAGCCACCCAGATCGCGGTGATGAATACCGCGCTGGCGAAGTCGATCAGGGTTGACAGCCCGGCGGCCTTCATCGCGGTCCAAGTGGTGGGCCACGCTTTGCCCAGACTCCTCAGCCGAATGAGCTCGGCCAGGAAGATCCCGGCGATGAAGCCGACGATCAGCCCGACGATCGGCAGGAAGAAGAACCCGACGATGCCACCTACGCCACCGAGCAGCAGCACCCAGTTAGGGACCCCACCGTCCTTGAGCCAGCGGGCAGGAATCAGGTACTTGAGTCCGAAGGCGATCAGGACCAGGATTACCGCCGCGACCGCAACTCCCCAGCCCGTCGCACCACCGGTGAAACCACCCCAGAGAGCGACTGCACCGGCGCACAGGAAAGCGCCGGGAAGGACCGGGAAGAGAGTCCCTACGATGCCCACCGCGCAGGCGAGAGCGACGAGGAGGTTCAGCGTTGTCATGCAGACTCAGCGTCCGATCCGACGGTGGATCCTGCCTCGGGGCACTCAGGCCGGGGCGCTGCTCTTCTCAAGGTCCGACGTGAAATCGTGAATCTGGTCGGCCAGCGGGCGCAACTTGTCCAGATGCTCGCGGGCGTGGTGGCCGCAGAAGAGGAGGTCCCCGCCAGAGGTCAGCACCACCTGTACGTAGGCCTGAGCACCGCAGCGGTCGCAGCGATCCGACGCAGCAAGGGGGGCTGGATGAGTCATGGTTGACATTACGCACCTCCGTGAAGCTGACGACTTCTCGCCGTGTGGCGACTTCCTTACAACAGTGTCACATGCCTCCGACATTTCACGACCCGTGGTGGGTTCGCCCTGAGCGTAGCCCGTCACCCGGCCGCACGTCCGGATTGTGCATCCAAACACTCATTGGAGTCATCGGCCGTGCCGCACGCCAACTTGACGTAGGTCCCCGGTTAGATTCTTCCTGTGACCCCTCCCACTGCAACCAAACCGCGCTACTCGGTGAAGGATCTGACAGTCCTCGAGGGTCTCGACGCTGTTCGCAAGCGCCCCGGCATGTACATCGGCTCCACAGATGGCCGCGGGCTGATGCACTGCTTGTGGGAGATCATCGACAACGCCGTAGACGAGGCGCTGGCGGGACACTGCACCAAGATTGAGGTTGTCCTGTCCTCCGACGGCTCGGTGCTGGTGTCCGACAACGGCCGGGGCATCCCGGTCGACATCGACACCAAGACCCGACTCTCCGGAGTGCAGCTCGTGATGACCAAGCTGCACGCGGGCGGCAAGTTCGGCGGCGGATCCTATGCCGCCTCGGGAGGTCTTCACGGCGTTGGCGCGAGTGTGGTGAACGCACTCAGCGAGCGACTGGATGTCGAGGTCGACAGGGCCGGACGCACCCATCGGATGTCGTTTCGTCGAGGGGTTCCTGGAGTCTTCGATGGAGATGCCCCAGCCGCGGAATTCAGCCGCAAGAGCGGACTCGTGGCGGGGGAGAAGGTGCCGCGCACCCGTAGCGGCACCCGAATTCGCTACTGGGCAGATCCACAGGTCTTTACGCCAGATGCCGCCTATTCGCTCCCTGACCTGCTCAATCGAGCGCGTCAGACGGCCTTCCTGGTCCCGGGCCTGGCCATCTCTGTCCGAGATGAGCGTGATCCTGAGGACGTCACAGAAGAGACCTTCCGGTTCAAGGGGGGCATCTCCGAGTTCGCCGAGTACCTGTCCAAGGGCGAGCCGATCACTTCGATAATCCGACTGGAGGGGACCGGACACTTCCACGAGACGGTGCCGGTGCTCGACGGTAAAGGCCATCTGAGTTCGCAGGAGGTCGAACGCGAGCTGGGGGTCGACATCGCCATGCGCTGGTCGGCGGACTACGAGACCACGGTCGCCTCATTCGTCAACATCATCGCCACGCCCAAGGGCGGCACCCATGTGCAGGGCTTC
>CAYMPK010000091.1:5891-9864 GCA_964392145.1 uncultured Actinomycetes bacterium
GCTTCGATCGGGCGTTGGTGAAGACGGTCAACGAGGCCCTCCGGGCGGCGAAGGTGCTGCGGGCCAACGAGGACAACGTCACCCGGGAGGACATCACGGAGGGCCTGACCGCGGTGGTCACCGTGCGACTGGCAGAACCTCAATTCGAGGGACAGACCAAAGAGGTTCTGGGAACACCTGCCGCGTCCCGGATCGTCGCGAACGTGGTCAACAAGCACCTCAAGGCGTGGTTCGCGGCGCCGCCGCGCGGCGACAAGGCCGCGGCCAAAGCAGCCCTGGAGAAGGTGGCGAACGCCGCGCGGGCCCGAATCGCCGCGCGGAACTCGCGCGACGTTCAGCGGCGGAAGAATGCCCTGGAGTCCTCGGCTCTGCCGGCGAAACTGGCGGATTGTCGCAGCACCGACGCCGAGCGCAGCGAATTGTTCATTGTGGAGGGCGACAGTGCCCTCGGCACGGCCAAATTGGCGAGGAACTCGGAGTTCCAGGCGCTGCTGCCGATACGGGGCAAGATCCTCAACGTCCAGAAGGCATCTGTGGCCGACATGCTCAAGAACGCCGAGTGTGCGGCCATCATCCAAGTGATCGGCGCCGGGTCGGGTAAGACCTTCGACTTGGAGCAGGTCCGCTACGGAAAGATCGCGTTGATGACCGACGCGGACGTGGACGGCGCTCACATCCGCTGCTTGTTGCTCACCCTGTTCCATCGGTACATGAGGCCGCTGCTGGCCGACGGGCGGGTGTATGCCGCTGTTCCGCCGTTGCATCGGCTGGATCTCGTGCACCCCGGGAAACGCGGAACCGAGGTCAAATACACGTACAGCGACGATGAGATGAAGCGGGAACTGGCGGCCGCGAACAGGGCCGGCGTACGGGTCAAGGACCCGGTGCAGCGGTACAAGGGGCTAGGTGAGATGGACGCCAAACAGCTGCGCGAGACGACCCTGGATCCGACGAAGCGGGTCCTGCGCAGAATGACCGTCTCCGACGCGGAGGCGGCCTCGGAGGTGTTTGACCTCCTGATGGGCAGTGATGTCGCCCCGCGAAAGGACTTCATCGTCTCAGGCGCCGAAACGCTCGATCGGGCCAAGATCGACGTCTGAGGTACCGACCTGCCGGCGTGACCCCCGGCTAGATGCTCTGCAGTTCCAGCTGGCCGGTCTGAACCGAGTAGATGGCTCCCGCCACGACAACGTTGTTCGGCAGCAACGGAAAGGCGCGCACCCGAATGACGTCCTGTCGCAGGGTCTTCACCTGATCGGGCGACACATCGAACCCCATGCTGCGGGTGTCGACGCCGTATGCATCGTAGATCGCCGCGTGAACCTCCGACTCAGATCCCTTGGCCATCCGGCAGTCCGTGTGCGGCATTACCAGGACCCGGTCGACCTCCAGGAGGTAGGAGGCCAGGGACAGGGTTCGCAAGACGTCGTCGGTCACGCGCGCACCCGCGTTGCGCAGGATCTTCACGTCCCCCATCTTGAGCCCGAGGATCGCCAGTGGGTCCACCCGAGAGTCCATGCAGGTGACGACGGCCAGCCTTCGAGCCGCCCGACCGGTCAGCCCCTCGGGGGCCTGGTAACTGGCCGCGAAATCCGCGTTTGCCTCCAGGACGTCCGCGAAGACCTCGGTGGGGAACGGCTCCGGTTCGGTTGCGAAGGGGCTCATGTCCGCAAGGATAATGGGGTGAGATCGGCCCACCACCCGACTGCCCCGCAGTTCACTGCGAGGTCTCGCCGGAGGAGTGGCCCGGGAAGACCCCGTAGTGCGGATCGATCAGGGGTGCCGCGTTGTTGACCGCGGTCGCGACCTCGCCGAAGCCCACAGAGATCAGCGGCACCTTCCCGGGATACGCCACCAGATCGCCGGCTGCGAATATCCTGGGTAGCGACGTGCGCATCGCCGAGTCCACCACGATCCGCCGCTTCTCCAGGGTGATGCCCCAATCGGCCATCGGCCCGATGTTGGCGATGAATCCCAATGCTGCCACCACCGCGTCGGCCTGCAGCGTCGTCTCGTCACCTGTGTCGCGGTGTCGCACCGTCACCGAGTCGATCGTCTCGATCCCGGAGATGTCCGAAACCTCATGGCTGGTGATGAGTGCCACCCCTGGCAGGGCGCGCACCTTGTCCACCATTCCGGTGTGGGCCCGGAATTGTTCGCGTCGATGGACGAGGGTGATCGAGCGAGCCACCGGGTGCAGTGACCAGGCCCAGTCAAAGGCGGAGTCCCCGCCGCCGACGATGACGACGTCGCGTTCCCGGTAGGCATCCAACTTGGGGACGAAATAGTCGAGTCCTCGACCTGCCCACTCCTCACCGACCGGGATCGGACGGGGTCGGAAAGACCCGATCCCGCCGGTCAGGACCACCGCCTTCGCCTCGATACTGCGACCAGTGGCGGTGGTGACCGTGACCGGGCCGTCCTCGGACGTCGTCAGCCCGGTCGCCTGCTCGTCGAGCAGGTACTCCACCGGGAAGGTGTTGGCCTGCTCCACCAACCGCTCCACCAGTTCCCGACCCTTGACGGTTGGGAACCCAGCGACATCGAAGATCTCCTTCTCCGGATACATCGCCGTGATCTGACCGCCGGGCTCGGGCAGGGTGTCGAGCACGATCGTGTCGAAGCCCCTGAATCCCGAGTAGTAGGCGCCGTAGAGGCCACTCGGTCCGGCGCCGATGATCAGCAAGTCGCAGGTTCGGGTCTCCACGGCGACCACGGTAGTCGGAGCCTGCGCGCGGTGTCGCCAGGCGCCGCGGTGTGTCAGTTACGGCGGGGGCGCTACAAGGTCAGCCGCTGGGGGCGCTCAGTCCACGTCGTCGCGATCAGCGCCACTTGATGCTGCAGCCCATAGACGGACGCTGGGGCTCCGGGACTGGATGGTCCTCGAGCACCAGGGAGATCGCTGTTCGCAGATCATCGCCGGTCAGGGGCTCGCCATTCTTCGGGCTTGAGGCGTCGAAGGCTCCCCGGTAGGCGAGCCGGTTCTCGATGTCGTAGACGAAGAAGTCCGGGGTGCACACCGCGCCGAAGAGTCTCGCGACGTTCTGGTCCGAGTCGACCAGGTAGGGGAAATCCCAACCCGCCCGCGACTTCTGCTCCTTGAGACCCGCAACGTCGTCGTCCGGGTGGGAGACGGTGTCATTACTGCAGATTGCGACGAAGCTGGCAGCCGTCGCTGAGAACTCGCGGGCGAGATCGCCCAAAGCGGCCTCGATATGACGCACGTACGGGCAGTGGTTGGCGGCGAACACCACCACGAGTACACCGGTACCCCGCAGGTCCAGCAGGTTGTGCTTGACATCGTCGAGGTCGGAGAGAGTCTGGTCGGGCAGTACCGACCCGAGCGGGGTCATGGAGGATTCAACAGCCATGTTCTGAACGCTAGCCGAATAGTCATTCAATGGCAGCACCGTCGCTGCTCATCAGGACCATTCGATCGATTCGGTGAATCCGGTGGACAGCACGTTACGTCCGTGGTCGGGTGGAACTCCATGGAAACCCGGCCGTTTCGGCTATGGGCGAATCGGGCGCCCGCGCGTACACTGAGTACAGGTAGGGCCACGGACCGTACCGATCTCCCTTGCGCTCAGGCGTGAGTTGAGAACGGCGGGGTCGCGGGGCCCAGGAAAGTAGAGGAGGTCACAGTGACCTCCTCGCCATGTCCCCGGTGCCCCGGCAAGGCACGGATCAATTCGTCCGGGATGCTCAGAACCGGCGTGGTGGGTGCGGCGGCCATTGCCCTGCTGATGGCGGGTGGATTGACGGCTCAGGCGGCCGACGGGCAGACAGCGATGGCCGGAGACCCAGTGGCCCCGGGGGTCACCGTCGAGGTGGGTCCGCAGCCGGTGGTACCCGACTCGAGTGTCAGCGAGGATCCCCAGCAGGTCGCGTCGGACGTCTCCCCAGGGGAGGTGGCGAAGGTCTCGGTGGCTTCGGTCAGGCCGCCTAAGAAGTAGAAGCTTTTGCCCGGCAA
>CAYMPK010000092.1:0-9845 GCA_964392145.1 uncultured Actinomycetes bacterium
GACTACCTGAACAACGGCAACCGCTGAAGGGAACAGGCACCGACGGCCCGGCCGGTCGCCTCGATCCGAGGCGGGCTCGGTCGTCTCCGATCTAGTCGACGTCTGGGCCCGCGCCATCGGGGACGCCATCGTGCACCGCCACCCAGCAACTGATCATCATCACACCTCGGATCACAACGCTGACCCAGAGCAGCAGGATGAGTGCGAGTTCGAAACCACCGCCGCCATCGGGATCAACCAGGGCGGCAAACAGGAAGAACAGCAGCACATAGTTGCAGATGACGATGAAGATGGCCGCGAGGATGGCGCCGACGACCCTGGCTGTGGTCGGGATGGCGCCGCGTTCCCGCCGGAAGGATCTCTCCAGCACCCAGGTGAACAGTCCCACTGCGAGCACTATCGACCCGAGTTTGATGGACACGACGAACGTGCCAGGAAGCGACGCGCCCGTGACGTCGGTGACCACACCCCGGCGGACGAAGGTCGCCAGCGCCAACACCCAGGAGATCAGCATGAGGGTCGCCAACCAGATACCAGCCGAGAAATCCAGAGCCGGCGCTTTGAGCAGGCTCCTCCTCGGTGAGGTCAATCCGAATACCGAATCGAGACCGACCCGCAGGCTCGACGCGGTTGCAGATGCGGCCAGGACCACACCAAGGACTCCGACAACGCCGATGAGGGCGTTGATCGAGGACGTGGTGGTGGTGTCGACCGCGGTGCCGAGGTCGACCTCCGGTCCCACATCGAGGATGTTCCGGATGAGCCGCTCGGCGCGCGGTGACGAATGGATGAGCCATTCGATCAGCAGCAGGTACACCACGAGCAGTGCAAAGGCCAGGAAGTAGCTCGCATAGGTGATAACTGTCGCCTGCCGTCCGACTGATCGGGCGACATAGCGGTGCAGGGCTCGGGCGATCTCATCGATCCAGGCATGGGACTCACGTACCTTCGTCGATTGCGCCGCGACCGCCTCCGGGATTCCAGTAAGGCGCTCGCGCAGGGAACGGTCCGGAGGAGTCATCCCCCGCGCCCCACAGCGACCAACTGCATGTTCACGGCGAGGAGTTCACCGGTTGCTGCCTGCAGCGTCCGCTCCTCCGTGATGTAGCCATCTCGGCCGCCGGTGACCCGCCCGGAATGCCACAGGCCGGTGGTCCACAGTTCTTCAGCCGTGAGGGCAGGAGGTTCGGCGGGGAAGTGCATGGCGAAGTCAAGGGTCGAGAATGGAATACCCGAACCCGCCGCTGCCAGATCGATGCCGACGATCGATGCGATCCAGTAGGCATCGACCATGGCCGCGATGATCGGCGGGGTCAGGATCTCCGAGCTTCCTACACCCAGGCCTACCCACCCTTCGGTGACCAGTTCGTCGCTGCCCGCGAAGGGGAAACCGCTGACCGGGCGGAAGTCCAATTGGCCTGTGAATTCTGGCGCGAGCGGTGCTCCCAGCGACACCTGGACCCCCTGGGTCGGATCCGGGGGTGGCGGTAGCTCGGCGACCTTGGCAGAGACGGGGGTGGGTTCTCGGCGTCGGCCGCTGATCACCGTGGCCCGGGTGAGGGTCGCGCCGTCGGGGGATCGAAGTGTCACCTCATGGGCGACCGTGGATTTCCCTGCTCGCGATTGCTCGACGGTCACGGCCACCTCCCCGACCATCACCGGGCCCACCATGGCGACGTACAGACTTCGTGGCACCAGTTCGGGATGATCAACCGTCTGGGCGAGGACCGATGTGAGGATCTGCCCGGTGACGAGGCCACCCCATGCACCGCGACCCTGCTGCCAGCCGTCCGGAACGATCCAGGTGTCCCCAGTAGTCCACAGCGGCGTCAAGTCGACCATGTCCCCAACCCTACGAGCAGCCGGCCCCGCAGGCACAGCTATCGCGGTGTGAGTCCCACCCACCACCGCGAAACGGAATCGTCGCGATTAGTCTCGCCGCCATGGGTCGCGCGACGGTGGGCTCCCCGACCACGATCTCCAGACTTGCCCCGACACCCAGCGGCTTCCTGCATGTCGGCAATGCGGTCAACCTGCTGTTGACCTCGTGGTACGTCAGGTCCCGGGGCGGGGTACTGGCCCTCAGGATCGACGACATGGACGTCCGACGGGTCCGCAGCGAGTACATCGAGGACGTCTTCGGGGTGCTCGAGTGGCTGGGCGTCACGTGGGACATCGGACCGTCCGGCGTCGACGACTTCAAGCGGAACTACTCGCTGGCGGCACGCACCGACTACTACCGCGCTGAGTTGATCAATGCGTCGCGGGCCGGTTTGCCGATGTACGCCTGCCGATGCAGCCGCAGTGACGTTGCCCGGCGCATGGCGGGCGACAGGTATGCCGCCGACCCGTGCCTGGGGGCCGGTCTGCGGCTCAGCCCTGACGAGACAGCCGGCAAGGTTCAGCTTCCGCTCTCCGTGTCGTCGCCGTCCGGCATGGGGATCTCTGAGGACCACGCCTTGACCGAGGTTGTCGTCTGGCGGCGCGAGGGGAGGCCGGCATATCAATGGGCATCCATCATCGAGGACCGGGACCTGGGCACGAACGCCGTGGTGCGCGGGGTGGACCTGCGGCCATCAACCGCAGTACAGATCTTCCTGGCAGGCTTCGTCGGGGCGGAAGCGTTCAGTGCCGCCCGATTCATCCACCACGACCTCGTGCTCTCACCGGAAGGTACGAAACTGTCGAAGTCGACCTTGGCAGGCGGTTCCTCGCCGATGGAGCGTGATGACGCGACGCGTGCCCTCATCCAGTCCCTGGCACAAGAGCATGGTGCGCCCTGGGGGATCGCGGATCCGGCAGGCGGGACTTCCGCGTGATCAAAGATCGGGATAGCGTCGTGGCTATGGCAACTGACGACGCCGCTCCGGCGAAGAAGGCTCCGGCGAAGAAGGCCGCCGCTAGGAAAGCGCCGGCGAAGAAGGCCACCGCTAAGAAGGCACCGTCCAAGAAGGCTCCGGCGAAGAAAACCGCCGCCAAGAAGGCTCCAGCGAAGAAGGCCGCCGCTAAGAAGGCCACAGCGAGGAAGGCCCCTGCCACTCGGACCGGGAACCGGCCTCCCGCGGCTTCCCGACCTGCATCGAAGGCGTCTCGGGAACTCGACATCCTCGTCTACGGAGCCAGCGGTTTCGTCGGGCGTCTGCTGGCGGAGTACATGCTGCAGCACGCTCCGCGGGGCGTCCGAATCGGGCTGGCTGGTCGCACCGAATCGAAGCTGGCCCAGGTGCGCCGTGAACTCGGACCAGGTGCGGCCACGTGGCCTCTGATCGTCGCCGACGCCGCTGATCCAGGCGCCCTGGCCGCGCTCGTCAGATCGACTAAGGTCGTGGCCAGCACCGTCGGTCCCTACGCGAAGTACGGCCTGCCCCTTGTTCGGGCCTGCGCCGAGAATGGGACCGACTACGTCGACCTCACCGGGGAAGTCATCTTCGTTCGCGCGTGCGCCGACGAGTTCGACGAGTCCGCCCGGCGCACTGGGGCGCGCATCGTCAATTCCTGCGGATTCGACTCGATTCCCTCCGATCTGGGTGTGTTCCTGACTTTCGAAGCCGCCGCTCGCGACGGTGCAGGCGGACTGACCGATACCCAACTCGTCGTCACCTCGCTCAAAGGCGGAGCCTCCGGTGGCACCATCGATTCGCTGCGCAATCAGTTGGATGTCGCTGCCGAGGATCCGGCCGTCCGCAGGCTGCTCCTCGATCCCTTCGCACTCAGCCCCGATCGGGAAGCGGAGCCGCCGATGGCTTCGGATTCCCGTGACAACGACTCGCTGGGCGTCCGATACGACCCGGATCTGCAGATGTGGACGGGGCCATTCGTGATGGCGTCGTACAACACCCGGATCGTGCGTCGCTCGAACGCCCTACTGGACCATGCCTACGGAACGAACTTCCACTACTCCGAGGTGACGGGCTTCGGTACCTCTCCGTTAGCGCCTGTGATGGCGGCCGCGATGACCGTCGGGCTGGCGGGCCTGGTCGCGGGAATGACCTTCACCCCCACCCGATTCGTGCTCGACAGGGTCCTCCCCGCCCCCGGGGAGGGACCCAGCGAGGAGACACGCCGAAATGGCCACTTCCGGCTCGAGGTGCACGCCGCCACCGAGAGCGGACGACGGCTGCGCACGGTTGTCGCGGCCAAAGGCGACCCTGGATACGCGGCGACAGTGGTGATGCTGGGTGAGAGTGCGCTGTGCCTAGCGCTGGACTCCGAAGACTTGCCCGACCGTTCCGGGATCCTGACCCCCGCGGTGGCGATGGGCAATGCGCTGGCTGACCGGCTGCGGGCCGCGGGCTTCACGCTGACGGTCGAGTCGCTGTCCTAGATCGCACGTTCCTCGCCGATGGATCCACCGCCATCGACCACGATGAGCTGGCCGGTGACGTACGAGGCGCCTGTGCTCGCAAGCCATCCCACCGCGCTGGCGACCTCGGCGGGTGTTCCGCTCCGACCAGTCGGTGTATGTCCACCCTCGATCACCTCGTGGGGCAGTTGCGAACCGGTCGCGATCCACCCCGGCGCGACAGCGTTGCAGGTGACGCCGGCAGCGGCGTAGTCGAGCGCGATCGCCCTGGTGAATCCGACCAGTGCCGCCTTGGCCGCCGCATATACCGGCTCTTGGCGCATCGCCATCAACGGCCCGGTGACGGACGCCATGGTGATCACTCGCCCCCAGCCGCCCGCCAACAGGAACGGTAATGCCGCCCGGGTGGTGTGGAAGGCGGTGTCCAGATTCCGGGCCATTCCCATCCGCCAGGCATCGTCCGACACAGCGGGCAGTTCGCCGCGCTCACCGGAACCGTCAACACTGACGCTGGTCATGCCGGCGTTGTTGACCAGGATGGACAACCCGGCTTGCGACGCGGCCTCCGCAACCAGCCGGGATGCCTGGACGGGGTCCGTCAGGTCGGCTGTTGCAGAGGTCGCCTGGAATCCCTCGGAGCGCAATTCCGCGGCACGTTCGTTGACCCGGTCGGAGGTAGCCGTCAGCACCACCGCGGCGCCCATGACGCACAACTGCCGTGCACATGCGAAACCGATCCCGTCCGCGGCGCCGGCGCCCGTGATCAGCGCGGTGCGTCCAATGAGCTCGCCCCCGATGGGTGATAACACCATGGTGGGCATCTTTGCAGCCGCGTGCGGCTGTTGTCTGCGTCGCGTCTCACGGGGAGACGGGCAAAGGATGCCGGGGGACCGGCGTGGCCGTCGACCTCAGACGGTGCTGAGCGCCGAGGCTGGGCCCATCACGATCCTGGTTCCCTTCGAGGCATCCACCCAGCGCAGGATCTGCTTGATCTGGGGGAGCGAGACCGCAACGCAGCCGGCGGTGGCCCCGCCGTTCCAGACGTGCAGGAAGATGCCGCCGCCCTTGGAGGTGTCCGCCGGCGTGCGGGTCTCGTTCTGCCCGGTCGCCGCATTGCGGTAGATACCGCGCGGGATGTTGAAGTTGATGACCGCGCCCAGGTAGTACTGGGTGCCGTAGTCGAGGAACCTCTCCGACCAGTTCCCGTCGTTGCGCCAACGCGCGACCGGGGACCGATTGGTCTGAAGAACGTTGTACGTCGACGGATCGTTCGGGTCATAGGGCCAGAAATCGTCGCCATCGGTGCGGAGGTAGCGCATCTTCACGGTTGCCGCAGGGCGTCCGAAAGCCTGAGTGATCGAGAAGGATCCGGCGGGTGTCTCGCCGGAACCTTGGTGGCGATGGTAGGCACGGGTGAAGCCGTTGTAGCCGATCCTCGCCTGAGTGGCGGCCCCGACCTGTTGCCAACCTCGGGCGGTCTTCTCGTACCGACGCAAGGTTGCATAGCTGGTGCCCCACTGGTTGCCGTCGCTGTTATCGGTGGTCACGACGATCACCTGTCGCGCTGCGCCGACCTGTCTGGCCAGTCGGCTCGGATGCCAAGGAGGCAGTGCCGTCGGTGCCACAGGAGCTGCGGTAGACACGGGCGTCGCGGTGGCGGGTAGCGCCGTCAGTACCGGCGGGACAAGGGCCCCGACCACGGCGATCGCCAGAACGGTTGAACGCTTCATCTGTTCAGGTATAGCACGCGGGGTCAGCCAGGACACCCATCCGAACCATTTCTTGGACCATGGTGTGACATTGCTCGCCCGTGGTTGTGGCCGGGATATCCCGCATCCGCGGGGTTGACGATTCGTCCGCCGACATGACTCCGGCGTGGCTATTTTCCTCTTGGGAGTGGATCGAGGGATCGATGCAGATCGCCCTCTGGTTGGAGGTGGTCACAGTGTTGGACGCCGCAGAGCTTCAGGATGAGTCGACGCCGGTCAGCCATCTCCGGTCGAACCCGGCCGCGATGGTTCCCTGGCGCAGCTATGTCGCGCTGGGCGATTCGTTCACCGAGGGGATGAACGACTTCCGACCCAACGGTGAACTCCGGGGGTGGGCCGATCGCTTGGCAGAGGCCATTGACGATGCTCGACCGGGTCTTCGATACGCCAACCTAGCTGTGCGCGGGGCCAAGGTGCACGACATGGTGGTCGATCAATTCCCGGCGGCGGTCGAGATGCGCGCCGATCTCGCCTCCGTCGCGATCGGAGTCAACAACATGCTGCGGCCGAGGTTCGACCTGCAGGACGTCGTGCTCGGGGTCCGCGAGGTCGTTTCGGGGCTGCGTAAGGCAGGAACCGATGTGCTGCTGGTCGCCTTCGGTGATCCCCGTCGCCGTTCCAAAGCTCTGGGCGCGATCGCGAACCGGATCCGGGAGTACGACAGCCACTTGAGAGGGCTGGCCGTGGAGTTCGACGCCAGGCTGGTGGACTTCTGGGGAGCTCCCTGTTTCGACGACGACCGGCTGTGGTCCAGTGATCGGCTCCACCTGTCGGCGTTGGGCCATGAGCACGCGGCCTTGGCAGGATTGGAGGCGCTGGGCCTGGGCGATGGGTCCTGGCGTGAGCCACCCGCCACCGACTGGGAGCCGCCCGGATTCCTCGAGCGGCGGCTGCTCGACGCGCAATGGTTCGCACTGGATGTCACCCCTTGGGCCACGAGGAATATGCTGCGCAGGGCGAGCCCCCACCAACCCCGTCGACCCGAACTGGAGCCCTTGTCGTGACCGATGCCGATACCGGAGAGGATCACGACGACAAAGGGGAGGATTCCGCGGCCCCGGATGCGATGCCGGCAGCGGCCTCGGCGAAGTTGGACAAACGCAAGACCATCATCGGGGCCATCGTCACGCTCGCGATCCTGGCGCTGGTGTTCTGGGGGCTGGCCAAGAAGTTCGGCTCGTTCAGCGAGGCCTGGGACAAGATCCAACAGATGTCGACCATCGCCATCGCCTCGTTGGTTCTGGTCGCGGTGGTCAACATCATCGTGTACGTCTTCCCGTACATGGTCGCGATCCCCGGCTTGAAGTACAAACCGGCCTTCATGGTGCGCCAGACCTCCTGGGCGATTGGGGCACTCATCCCCGCCGGTGGCGCGGTCGCGGTAGCGGTGCAGTACGTGATGCTGGCGTTCTACAAGGTCACCCCGACCGCTGCGACCACGGGCATCGCCATCACCAGCGTGTGGAGCTTCTTCATGACGTTCCTGTTGCCGGTTCTGGGCGTACTGGCTCTCTTGACGACCGGTGAGGTGCGCTCCGCATGGGTATGGGCAGGCGTCATCGGCGTCATCGCGCTGGTTGTCATGATCCTGGTGTTCTGGCTCATCCTGCGCAGCGAGACCAGTGCGCGGAAAGTCGGCCAACTCGGTCAGAAGCTCGCCGGCCCCATCCTCCGCAAGATGCACAAGGATGTTGACATCACCGAGGCGGTACTGCACTTCCGCATCGGCATCGTCGATGTGGTGAAGGATCGCTGGATCTCGCTGACCGTGACGAATCTGGCCGTCTCCTTCATGCAATTCATGATCCTGTTCGTGGCGGTTCGGGGGGTCTCCGGCGACGGCGGTTCGAGTGTCTCTTTCGCAGAGTTGTTCGCGGCCTTCGCGATCTCGCGACTCGGCTCCTTGATTCCGGTGACTCCCGGCGGGCTCGGCACCGTCGCGGGTGTTCTGGGGGGCATGCTCGCGGCCTTCGGGCTCAGCAACGAGGACATCCTTGCCTCCGTGCTCGTCTGGCAGATGGTGCAGTTGTTCCCTCAGGCCATCACCGGTTTGGTGACGTTGTTGACCTGGCGGGTGCAGGAAGCGCGCGCCTCGAAGCACCCGGCAGTTGCCTAAGCCCACGCACCTGCGCCGCCTTGGTGGCGTCCGCTGCTAGGACACCGGTAGTCCACAGATCTGCGAGGGACTCTGGACGCCGCCATGCCGCTCCGTGAGGGTCGTGGCATGGCAGACGACATGCGCGAAACCGGCGGGCTCGGTGGTGGGTCCGCCCCGGTGCGGATCACGGGGCCGAGCGGGCTGGTCGCTGCGGTGCCATACCTGATCGGGTTCGAGCCGGCCGAGAGTGTGGTGCTGGTCTTCACGCGGTCGCCGTCAGGGACGGTGGTGCTGTGCCTGCGGGTGGACCTTCCCAGTGATGGGGCTGAGGCCGTCACGCAACTCGTTTCGGAAGTGGGAAGGACCGTCCGACGGGCCATCGGTCTGGGTGCCCGCCTGGACCGCGTGCAGACAGCGATCTTCTGCGCTGAGGCCGGTCGGTTGCCACATGGTGACCTGGTCGCCGGACTTTCCAGCACCTTGGCAGCGGAGGGACTCGATGTTGCCGAGGGCCTGTGCGTCCACGCGGACCGATGGTGGAGCTTCAGTTGCTCTGACGGGTGCTGCCCTGGCACCGGTCATCCGAGCAACGACGCCTGGGGGATAAGGGCCGCCTTCGACCTGGTCACCGCCGGCCTGGGCTACGTCGCCGATCGGGCCGCCCTGGCCCGACAGCTCGCGCCGGACCCTGAACTGATGATTGCTGCCCCCGAGATCGCGGCCGCGCTCGCCGCCTGTCGTCAACACCGCGATTCCGGACGGGCCTCCACCCGCTGGCGTCGGGAGATCGAGGATGGCTTGCTGGCCTGGCTCCGCTGCAGCCGTCCTCCCCGAGCACCCGGAACTGCAGAGGCGCCTGACAACGGGGAACTGGCACTGTGGGCCTGTGCCCTCAGCGATTCCCGGGTGCGTGAGCCGATCCTTCATCGGCTGCTGTTCGAGGGCGGCGCCCGTCGCAGATCGCGGCGCCTCACTGGTGCGCGGATCGTGCTGATCGAGATGGTCCGACGGGTCCCGGTCCCGGAGGTGGCGCCCGTCGCAGCGGTCCTCGCAGCCATCGCCTGGCAACAGGGCGACGGGGCCTTCGCAAGGATGGCGGGCGAGCGGGCACTGGCGGCCGACCCGAGGAACACCCTCGCACGGCTCGTGCTCGACGCTGCATCCTCCGGCGTGCCGCCGTCGGAATGGGAAGTGCTCATGGGCCGATTCACCCCGAAGATGTTGCGAGGCTCGAAGAGCACAGTCTCGGACGTGACCGGGCGGCGATCCGCGTAGCAGGACGTTGCCCATGGTCCGGGCGACACACCGCCCACCAGACCCCGTCAGGTGGGGGCGTGAACTCTCCAGGTCTGGCTAGGCTGGGGGTATGAGGACCATTGTCGTTGGATTCGTGGACACCCCAGAAGGAGCAGCCGCACTGCACGCGGCCGCGGACGAGGCACGATCCCGGGATGCGCAGTTGGTGGTGACCCACTCTGCGCGCGGCGGCTTCAGCCCGGATGGCGAAGAGGCGGTGGCGGTCAAAACTGCATTGCACGAGGTGACAGAGCAACTGGCAGAAGACGGCGTGCCCTTTCAGGTCAGGAACCTTGTGCGCGGGAACGATCCGGCCGAAGACATCGTGGACATGGTCCGCGAGTACGACGCCGAGCTGATTGTGGTCGGTCTTCGCTCG
>CAYMPK010000093.1:0-9839 GCA_964392145.1 uncultured Actinomycetes bacterium
TGAGCCGCCACCCTCCGTTCCACAGCCCGAGACGTGACCTGCGATATTGAGCCCCATGGCATCCACCAAGCGACCACCGCGGGTGGTCGCGGTCATGGGTTCGCAGGAGTTCTTCGCCGAGCGGGCGATCACCGCCTTCGAGGAAGGTTGGCGAGCCAGGGATTGTGAACTGCGCGAACTGTCGGCTTCATCCGAAGGGCTGTTGAACGAACTCGTCAACGCGTCATCACCAGATCTGTTCGGAGGGACTCCCGCGATCGTGTTGCGCGGTTTCGAGCATGTGGGGGAGGCGGATGGAAACGCGGTGCTGGACCAGATCGAAAACACGCCCGACGTGGCCTGGTTGGTGGCACATGCCGGTGGTAGGGGTTCCACGAAGGTGCGCGCCCGCCTCGAGAAGATGGCTGACGAGGTAGTCAAGGCGGAAGCGCTCAAGGGGCGGGCGATCGCCGAATTCGTACAGTCGGAGTTCCGGTCAGCTGGCAAGACCGCCGACGAGGAGACCATCGGGCTGCTGATCGATGCGATCGGCAACGAACCGCGGGGGCTGGCCTCCGCGGTGGGCCAACTCAGCCGGGATATCGAGGATCGCCACGTGGGCAAGTCCGAGGCGGCGATGTACTACTCGGGTCATGTCGAAGTGAAGGGGTACGAGATCGCTGACGCGGTCGCCAACCGCGACGTTCCGGCCGCCATGGAGGCCTTGCGCTTCGCCATGGTCGAGGGCGGCACAAGGGCCGGACTGATGACGGTCACTGCGCTGGCAGCCACCTTCCGCCGACTGGCGGTGGCGAAGTCAGCTGTTGGTGGGAGTGCCTCGGCTGAGGTCGCGTCCGTTCTGCGAATCCCGGAATGGATGGCTCGAACCGCGGTCAAGCAGTCGCATCGGTGGACCGCCGACGAGATCGCGGATGCTGTCGCGACACTGGCGCAACTGAGCGTTGCGATGAAGGGCGGAGTCGAACCCGAACAAGCCCTGACTGATGAACAGAAGGTCTACGTGCTGCAGGGATCGATCGCCGCTATGGCGGCCAAGCGCGGCTGACGTCCGCTCGGCGAGATCAGGCGCTGAGGCTGGCGGCAGCCTTGGCCACCGAGCTCTTGCGGTTGGCGGCCTGGTTCTTGTGGATGACGCCCTTGGAGGCGGCCCGGTCCAGCGCCCTCGAGGCCTTGGCCGCGGCTTCGGAGGCTGCCGTGGCATCGCCAGCGTCGACGGCCTCGCGGACCTGACGCACTGCGGTGCGCAGCTCGCTCTTCACAGCCTTGTTGCGCTCATGGCGAGCGTTGTTGGTCTTGTTGCGCTTGATCTGCGACTTGATGTTCGCCACGTTGTGTCATTCCTCGAACTAGGGATCAGGTGATGTCTGCGCGTGCGCTCGGCTGCGACCTTGATGGCAGGGCCCCGCACTCTCAACCGCTCACTGTACTGCACGCCCACCCAAGGGATGTCGGCGGGAGGCGTGGGAACATGGTGCTTGTGAGGTCGCCAGGGTCCGTGCCCGCTCCCGGGAGAACGCCGCCCGAGGTCATCCGGAACTTCTGCATCATCGCTCACATCGACCATGGGAAGTCCACCCTGGCCGACCGGATGTTGCAGGCGACGGGGGTGGTTGAGGACCGCCAGATGCGGGCTCAGTACCTGGACCGGATGGATATCGAGCGGGAGCGCGGCATCACCATCAAGTCGCAGGCGGTGCGGTTACCCTTTGTGGCCTCCGACGGCAACAACTACGTCCTGAACCTGATCGACACCCCTGGACACGTTGACTTCACCTACGAAGTCTCCCGATCCTTGGCCGCCTGTGAGGGTGCCGTGCTACTCGTCGATGCGGCGCAGGGCATCGAGGCCCAGACCCTGGCCAACCTCTATCTGGCCCTCGACAACGATCTTCAGATCATCCCGGTGCTCAACAAGATCGACCTGCCCAGTGCCCAGCCCGAGAAGTACGCGGCCGAGATCGCCCACATCATCGGGTGTGATGTGGATGACGTGATGCGGGTGAGCGCGAAGACGGGCGAGGGTGTGATGGACCTGCTCGATGAGATCGTGTCGGTGGTTCCCGCACCCGTGGGCGACGCCGATGCACCAGCGCGAGCCCTGATCTTCGACAGCGTCTACGACACCTACCGGGGCGTTGTCACCTACGTGCGGGTCATCGATGGATCGCTGCATCAGCGCGAACGCATCGCGATGATGAGTACCGGGTCCTCCCACGAGGCACTCGAAGTGGGGGTGATCAGCCCCGAACCCGTGGCTTCCGACGCGCTGGGCGTGGGCGAGGTCGGCTACCTCATCACGGGTGTCAAGGATGTGCGCCAGTCCCGCGTCGGGGACACGATCACCGCCGCCGGCCACGCGGCTGCCGAGGCGCTCGGGGGCTACCAGGACCCGCGGCCGATGGTGTTCTCCGGACTCTTCCCCTTAGATGGCTCCGACTTTCCGGAGCTGCGGGACGCGCTCGACAAGTTGAAATTGAACGACGCAGCGCTGGTGTTCGAACCGGAGTCGTCCGCCGCCCTCGGTTTCGGTTTCCGATGCGGATTCCTCGGACTACTCCACCTAGAGATCGTCCGGGAACGCCTGGAGCGGGAATTCGGGCTGGATCTGATCTCCACCGCGCCCAACGTGGTCTACCAGGTGACCATGGAGGATGGAAACCAGCACACCGTGACGAACCCGAGCGAATTCCCGGAGGGGAAGATCGCCGAGGTGCGCGAACCGGTTGTGAAGGCGACGATCCTGGCCCCTTCCGACTTCGTCGGCACCGTCATGGAACTGTGCCAGCAGCGACGGGGTCGGCTGCTGGGGATGGACTACCTTTCAGAGGACCGCGTCGAGTTGCGCTACACGTTGCCGCTGGCCGAGATCGTGTTCGACTTCTTCGATCAACTGAAATCTCGTACCAGGGGTTACGCGTCGCTCGACTACGACCCGTCCGGAGAGGAGCCGGGCGACCTGGTGAAGGTGGACATCCTGCTGCAGGGCGACAAGGTGGATGCTTTCAGTGCCATCGTTCACCGGGACAAGGCCTACCAGTACGGAGTCGGCCTGACGGCCAAGCTCCGGGAGTTGATCCCGCGCCAGCAGTTCGAAGTGCCGATCCAGGCCGCGGTCGGTTCCCGGGTGATCGCCCGCGAGACCATTCGCGCGATCCGCAAGGACGTGCTGGCCAAGTGTTACGGCGGCGACATCAGCCGAAAGCGGAAACTGCTGGAGAAGCAGAAGGAGGGCAAGAAGCGGATGAAGATGGTCGGCCGGGTGGAGGTGCCCCAGGAGGCGTTCATCGCCGCACTGTCGACCTCGGGGGAGTAGCCATTCGGCTGTCGGACTTCCAGGACCCGAGCAAGTTTTCCTCACCAGAACATGAATGATCGCGGTTCGCGCTCTAGGGTGGGGGGCAATGCCGACCGAATCCGGGGTCGGTGGGACCTGGAGGATCAAGCAGTGGACACCACGCAAGCGCGGGAAACGTTGATGCCAGCCAACACGACGGTGGCTCAGATGTTCATCGACCGTGTGGCCAAGACGCCGAACCGAGAGGCTTTTCGCAAGCCGACTCCCGAAGGTGGATGGCAGTCATACTCCTGGAAGGAGACGTACGACGACGCGGAGCTTATGGCGGCCGGGCTGATCGCGCTCGGGCTCGAGCCGGAGCAGCGCGTGGGTATCGCCTCGAACACCCGCCTCGACTGGCTCATCGCCGATCTTGCGATCATGCTGTCGGCCGGGGCCACGACCACCGTCTACCCATCCACGGGTGAGGAGGATGTGGTCTACATCCTCAGTGACTCCGACGTGGTGATCCTCTTCGCCGAGGACGACACCCAAGTGCAGAAGGTGCGCAACACCCGCGACCAGTTGCCCGACCTGTCCAAGGTCATCGTGTTCGACGGGGAGGGCGACGGCGACTGGGTCCTCAGTTTGGATGAGCTGCGCGCCAAGGGCAAGGAACTGCTCGACGCCAGCCCCGACGCCGTCAGCGAACGGGCCGCGAGCATCCACCCGGACAGTCTGTCCACCCTGATCTACACCTCAGGCACCACAGGCAGGCCCAAGGGTGTCGAGCTGACACACTCCAACTGGACCTACGAGGGCGCTGCCCTCGACTCCCTCGGCATCCTCACCGAGGATGACGTCCAATTCCTCTGGCTGCCGATGGCGCACTCGTTCGGCAAGGTGCTGATGGCCGCCCAGATGGCGATCGGCTTCTCGACCGCGGTAGACGGCCGTGTGCCCAAGATCGTTGAGAACCTGCCCGTCATCCAGCCCACCTTCATGGCCGGGGTCCCGCGCATCTTCGAGAAGGTCTACGCGGGTGCGATCAAGAATGGCACCGACGCCGGCGGGATGAAGGCCAAGATCTTCAACTGGGCCTTCGACGTGGGCAAGCGGGAAGCTGCCAAGAAGCGGGCCGGCCAGTCATACGGAGGAATGCAGTACAACCTGGCCAACAAGCTGGTCTTCTCAAAGATCCACGCCCTGATGGGAGGCCGCATCCGCTACTTCATCTCGGGTTCGGCGGCCCTTTCCGGCACGATCGCCGAGTGGTTCGACGCCGCCGGATTGACCATCCTCGAGGGGTACGGCCTCACGGAGACCTCGGCGGGCACCTCGTTGATGCGTCCGGACAACATCTCGTTCGGCACCTGCGGGGAGCCCCTGCCGGGGACCACGATCGGTATCGCCGATGACGGTGAGATTCTGATCAAGGGTCCCGGCGTCATGCGTGGGTACCGCAACCTGCCGGACGCCAACGCCGAAGTCTTCGAACACGGTGACGGCTGGTTCTCCTCCGGAGACATTGGGATCATCGACGAGAAGGGCCGGGTGAAGATCACCGACCGGAAGAAGGACCTCGTCAAGACCTCCGGCGGCAAGTACATCGCCCCGTCGGCGATCGAGGGCAAGTTCAAGGCCATCTTCGGTCTGGCTCAGGCTCTGGTCGTGCACGCCAACAACCGCAACTTCGCGAGCGCCCTGGTGGCCCTCGACCCGGATGCAGTGCTGGTGTGGGCGGGTGAGAACGGCATGGCGGCCAGTTGGGCGCCCGGTGCCGGACCCGTCACCGATGAGGAGTCTGCGCAGTTCGCGGCCATCGCCAAGAGCGACCAGATGAACGCCGCTGTGGGCGGGGCCATCGAGACGCTCAACGGTGAACTGAACAAGTGGGAGACCATCAAGAAGTTCGAGATCCTCGAAGCGCCGTTCAGCATCGACACCGGCGAGTTGACCCCGAGCCTCAAGGTCAAGCGCAAGGTCGTCGAGGACAAGAACCGCGACCTGCTGGATTCGATGTACTCCTAGGCAACGCCCTTCGGTGGGGGCGGTCACTCCGGTCGTGTGCAGTTTGCGACCGTGGTGACCGCCCCCACCGTCGTGCCAGGGGTGCAGTGGCACCCTTGGGGAGTGACCGGGTTGTTGGCCGACGGCGATACGTGGGAGCAGGCTGTCCGCGCTCGCTGGACGCCGGGGAGGCGCCCGTGGGGCGTCTATGTCCACGTGCCCTACTGCCGAGTGCGGTGCGGTTACTGCGACTTCAACACCTACACAGCTGCGGAATTGTCACCGGAGGTGTCTCAGGCGACGTATGCGGATCAACTGATCGGCGAGATTCGCCGCACCCGCGAGTTCCTCGCCGGGACGGATCGCCCGATCGACACCGTGTTCTTCGGCGGCGGTACCCCGACGCTGCTTCCAGCGGCCGATTTGGTCGCCGTGCTGGCTTCCCTCGCCGACACCTTCGGGCTGGCAGAAGATGCGGAGGTCACCACCGAGGCCAATCCGGAGAGCGTCGATCGGAACTACCTCGACCAGCTCAGATCGGGCGGGTTCACCAGGCTCAGCCTGGGCATGCAGAGCAGTTCGCCGTCGGTGTTGGCGACCTTGGAGCGCACCCATGCGCCGGGTCGAGCGGGGCACGTGGTCGCTGCTGCCCGCGAGGCGGGTTTCGAACACGTCAGCGTGGACCTCATCTACGGCACCCCGGGGGAGTCAGCGGCCGAATGGCGCAACAGCCTGTATGAGGCGATCGGCACCGGCGCCGATCATGTCTCCGCTTATGCCTTGACCGTCGAACCCGGCACTGCCATGGGGCGACGGGTCCTCTCGGGGGACCTTTCCGCCCCTGACGACGACGTGGCGGCCGCCCGGTACGAGGCGGCCTCCGAGCTGCTCTGCAGCGCGGGCTTCGCCTGGTACGAGGTGTCCAACTTCGCCCGTGCGGGCGGTGTTTGCCACCACAATCTCGGGTATTGGCGGGGTGCTGATTGGTGGGGGTTCGGTCCCGGAGCCCACTCCCATCTCGACGGACTGCGCTGGTGGACCACCAAGCACCCTCGGCCGTATGCCGAATCGCTGTCCGCAGGGGGATTCCCCGTTGCCGGTTGGGAGGTTGTCGACAGCGCGGGCCGTCGGCTGGAGCGACTGATGCTCGGGCTACGGCTCGCCGAGGGGCTGCCGCTATCGCGTGCGACCGCGACCAAAACTGAGAGGCGGCAGCCGTACTACGCCGACCTGCCCCCAGGTCCGGTCAGTGAACTGGTCTCGCGCGGGCTGCTGGACTCCGGTGCTGCGGCCACCGGTCGAGCTGTGCTCACGTTGCGGGGCAGACTGCTTGCCGATCGGGTCGTCGTGGAACTCGCAGACAAACTCGACTGAGTCCTGGTTTCTGCCTAACTGTCCTTAAAGACCACCGTGCTGCAGGCCTTGTCGGAGATCAGGCATTGGCGCTTGTTGTCCCAGAGGGGCCACAGAACGCCGATGTAGCAGATGTAGAAGTCGAAGCCCAGCAGGATCTGACGCAGAATCAGCCACCAGAAGCCCTTGTATGCACCCGTGGTGGCATCCACCGCGGTCAACTTGAGGGCCGACTTTCCGATCGACTTGCCCGTCTTGTGCTGGCGCCAGCCACGGTTCCAGATCGAGAAGGCGATCACCAGCAGCAGGAACAGAAAGTACAGCGGGTTGAGCGGGAACCCACCGGAGGACAGCGAGTACTGGGTGCACACTCCGTCGGTCATCTGGGTGCACACACTGGTCGAGTTTGAGAAGGAGTTCCAATTGATCCCGAAGATGACTCCAGGGATCATGATCAACGCCGGAATGATGTAGTCGATCAGGTAGGCGCCGACCCGATAGATCCATGGGGCGTATTCACGACCGTCGGGAGCAAATCCGGGCTGAGCAACCGGGCCTGTCGGAACTCCTGGTGCTGGCGGTGGCGGGGGAGTCTGCTCGGCCATGGCTGCTCCTTGCGGTTGATCGGGAACCCGGCCTCTTCATGCTAGTCCGCCACCGGTTGCCCATCGAACTGCCGATACATGCTGGCCATGAAGAGGATCATGTAAGGCAGGAGCACCAGCCCGGGGATTCCCCACAGCAGATAGCTCACGCTGTACGCCACTGCCGCGACGACCATGGTGACCACGGCCATCCCCTTGTGCGCCATCGTGAGCCGAAAACTGTGCCCAAGGGCGTCGCGCACGCCCTTTCCGCGGTCGAGCACCGAGTACTGGCAGAACTGCCAGATCCACAGCACGAGGATGCCGCCGATGATGCACCCGAACCCCAGCACAAGGCAGACCGTGAACACGATCGTGACGAGCAAGTACATCCAGAAATGCTCGGGCTCCCACAGGTCGCTGAACCGTGCTGGTTCACCCCGAGTCAGTTTCAATGCGGCATGGATCAGTCCGATGCTGGCCAGGACGGACAGCAAGAAACCGGCGATCAGGATGGCGATCGAGGTGAGGGCGTAGCCGCCATAGGTCGTGATGCAACTCTGAGCTTGCTCCCCGGTGATGGCGTTGACGCACTCCCTCGCGTCGATGGCGGTCGTGGAGCCGGCGAGGTTCTGCACCAGGTTGATCGCCACGATGATCGCTGCCAAACCGAGCAACACCGCCCAGTTCCTGACAAATGCGTGCCAGGCCCAGACGAACCCGGTCCCCAGGTTGGGTCGGGGGGTCTCCTGCGCAGGTATCGACTGCTCGGTCATGGCGCGATCGGTTGATGTTGGAGAGTCCGGTAGGCGAAGGTCTGCGCCAGTACGATCACCGGAATGGCGACCAGCAGTCCCAGTCCGCACAGCGCCGCGCCCACGATGGCGATCAGCGCACTCACCAAGTAGATCAGGATGAGCGGTCCCAGATTGCCCACCACGAAGCGGTAACTGGCTTTGATCGAGTCCATCACAGCGAGGTCCCGGTCAAGGATGAAGAACATGAAGTACTGCGTCAGGAACGCGACGATGAGGCCCGGGATGTAGCAGAGCAGGCTGCCTATCGCGACCGCCAGCGCCACCAGGAAGCCAGCTCCGACTATGCGTCCAATCCGGTCGGTAGCGAAGAACGATTTGAACTCCACAGGTTGCCCCGAGGCTACGGCCAACGCACCCCGGATGACGCCCGCCTGAACCACGTATCCGTACGCCGTGATGACCAGGGCGAATAGAGCACCGATCAGCAAGCTGCCTACGAGGCCGGAGGTCAGCGCGCTACCACCTGAGTAGGTGTAGGCGCCGGTGGCCGGGTCGATGGTCACCTCTGCTGAACTACCGAACAGTCCGAGGGTTGTCAGAAGCAGGTAGAACAGTCCGTAGATCACCGCCCCGACTACGAGGAAGACTGCCAGCGCACCGACGAAGGCGCCCCAACTCTGGGTGAACTTGTTCCAGGCCCACGTGAAGGCGTTGCCCAGGGAGAAGCTCAGCGGGTGCCCGCTGGGGGCCACCGGCTGACCGTATGCCCCGGGCGGTCCGAAGGGGGCCTGCTGGCCCGGCGGGTACTGCGGCTGACCGTAAGCGGCCTGGTCGAATTGCGCCGGACCGGACTGAGGCGGCGGACCTTGGCCATTGGCCGACTGTCCGATGTGGTCCGGGGCGCCCTGCCCCGGCTGGCTGAATGGGTTCGCGGCGGGAGGTTGCCCGTTGCCGCTCGGCTGGTGGCCCTGGGTGCCGTGCGGTGGCGGATATCCAGACGCGGTCGGTTGGCCATACGGGTCCGGTTGGCCATAGGTACCGGGTTGGCCTGGGGGCGGGTAGTGGCCGGGTGGCGGTGGTTGCGCTGGGGCGCCCGGTGGGGGCTGTTGCGCGCCTGGCTGGCTCCACGGTTGTTGGCCTGGTTGGCCTGGTTGGCCTGGTTGGCCTGGTTGGCCTGGTTGGCCTGGGTACTGCCCGGGTTGGGTGGCTTGTTGGCCATACGGGTCCGGTTGGCCATAGATCCCGGGTTGGCCTGGGGGCGGGTAGTGGCCGGGTGGCGGTGGTTGCGCTGGGGCGCCCGGTGGGGGCTGTTGCGCGCCTGGCTGGCTCCACGGTTGTTGGCCTGGTTGGCCTGGTTGGCCTGGTTGGCCTGGTTGGCCTGGTTGGCCTGGGTACTGCCCCGGTTGGGTGGGTTGTTGGCCCCAGGGTTGGGGGTTACCGGGTCCGGGTTGGCCTGGGGGCGGGTACTGCCCGGGCTGGGGAGCTCCCGGCTGAGGCGGGATCGCAGGCGGACTCTGTTGCGGATGCTGACCCGGTTGGAGGTGGACTGGCCCGGGCTGGACCTGCTGGCCCGGGTACTGCCCGGGCTGGCTTTGCTGGGGTGGATACTGCCCGGGCTGCGGGGGCGGTGGCTGCTGGGGTGGGTACTGCCCGGGCTGGCCCTGCTGGGGTGGGTACTGCCCGGGCTGCGGGGGCGGTGGCTGCTGGGGTGGGTACTGCCCCGGCTGTGCGGGCGGTGGCTGCTGGGGTTGGGGGTACCCCGGCCCTGCGATCGGAGGGTTCGGGCCGGGCGGCGGCGGGTACTGGCCGTGGGGGCTGGCGGTCCAGGCGGCGGCCCTGCCTGTCCGGGCGGGGGTCCTA
>CAYMPK010000094.1:0-9746 GCA_964392145.1 uncultured Actinomycetes bacterium
CCACACACGCTTTCGAGGCGTGCTCCTTTGGCCGCTCGGACACGCCACCGCCGACGAGACTACAACGGCGGCTGATGTCCCCGAAGTAGAAGGTCCGTCAACTAGGCGGATGGGCTGGCAGAGCCGGTGGCCGAGGCCTGGCCCGAATCCGATGCCGGTGCTGCCGGTGAAGTCGGGCAGCCAGCCCCGCTGGTGCTCGGCGAGGGCTTGGCCAAGGCCGCCTTTGCCTCGTCGTCGGATGCCACACCACCGAAGCCATCCTGTAATAGCAGGGTGACGCCGGTTCCTGAACGCTCGACCTTCTCCAACGTGACGTCACCCAACAGGTAGGCCTTCAACGTGTTGGCCGCGCTTTCCCCGCCCTGGCCGTAGCGGATGATGGCCCCCTTGGCCGTCGCGCTTGTGGTGTCATTCCCGACATTCCCGACGTTGAAGCCGGCAGACTTCAGGCTCGCCCCGGTCTTGGTCGCGGTTCCGGCGGGAGCGCCCGTGTTCAGCACGTCGACGTTGACAGCGCTCGGCTGTTCGCTCGCGGGGGTGACTTCTACGGTCACGCAGGGTTCCGGCGATGGGCCGGCCGAAGTCTCGCTGGAGGCCTTGTCGCCGCGGAAGAGCTGACCGAGGCCGAAGCCAAGGCCGAAGAGCACGAGCATGCCAAGCAAGGTGAGCAGGATCGCACGACCGATCCCGCCCTTGCGCTTCTTCGGCGGCTCACCCCCGCCGGTCTGGATAGGGGTACCTGGATCGATCGGCCCACCCCCGTAGGGCTGTTGCTGGTAGGGCTGGCCACCCTGCGGCGGGGGTCCGGCGGGCGGCGGGATCTGGGGCTGGCCACCCTGCGGCGGGGGAGGCGCTGCGGCAGTCGGCTCCGATACCTGCGGTGGAGTCACCGGCGGGATGGGTGGCAACGGCGGCAGCGGCACCTGCTCGGTCGGGTGTTCGCCGGCGGAATCGCCGGGGGTGTAACCGGGCTCGAAGGGGTTCGAGGGGCCTTGCGGGTTGTCATTGTCGCTCATTGCGTCCCTTTCGCCTCAAGTCGTCAGTGAGTCCGTATGCACCAAGGTCCGCACTGCACCGCGACAAGGAGTCGCACCCGACGGCCTGTAACCAATGGGAAGAATCCTATGAGCCATGCGCAACATCGCTGCGGCACCACGCCCGACTGTGATCAGCCCCGCGTGCATATCGCCCGAATCGCCGGCGTCAGTCACGAACACCGCACCGCCAACCCCCGCATCCCTGGCGGAGGATGCGGGATTCGAACCCGCGAGGGGTCTCCCCCAACCCGCTTTCCAAGCGAGCGCCATAGGCCACTAGGCGAATCCTCCGGGGGAGACCTTACGCGACCGTCGGGGCCTCGGCATACACTGACCCCGACCCCCCGTGCGGCGACGTCCTGCAAATCCCCCCAGGGCCGGAAGGCAGCAAGGGTACCCGGGCTCCGTCGGGTGCACGGGGGGTCACTTTCACTAGCGGATCTGGGGTGGTTCAGGCGTGTCACTGGCCCTGTATCGCAAGTACCGGCCGGGTCGGTTCGCGGATGTCGTCGGCCAGGAGCAGGTCACCGGCCCGCTGATGCGGGCCCTCCGCAACGACCGCGTCCACCATGCCTACCTCTTCTCCGGGCCTCGCGGCTGCGGCAAGACATCCAGCGCCCGCATCCTGGCACGCAGCCTGAACTGCGTGGAAGGGCCGACCCCGGAGCCGTGCGGAGTCTGTCCTCCGTGCATCGAGTTGGCCCCCAACGGTCCCGGCTCCATCGACGTGGTGGAGATCGACGCTGCCACCCATCGTTCGGTGGAGAACGCACGGGAACTGCGCGAGAGCGCCGCCTTCGCACCGGTCAGTTCCCGCTACACGATCTACATCATCGACGAAGCCCATCAGCTGACCAAGGACGCCGGAAACGCGCTGTTGAAGCTGATCGAGGAACCCCCCGCACACCTGCGGTTCGTTTTCGCGACCACCGAGCCGGAGAAGATCCTCGGCACCATTCGCTCACGCACCCATCACTACTCCTTCCGGCTGGTGCCCATGGGTGTACTCCGTGGCCACCTGGCGAGCATCTGCGAGCAGGAGGGAGTGCCCGCGGATTCTGCCGCGCTCACCCTGGTCGCGCGGGCCGCAGAGGGGAGTGTCCGCGATTCGCTGTCGTTGCTCGGCCAGTTGGTTGCCAGCGTCGGCGACGACGGCGTGACCTACGCGGACGCCGTCGAGCTCATAGGCTCCACCGACGCCCGGGTGCTCAACGAGGTGGTCGCTGCCATCACCGCCGGGGATGCTGCGGCGCTGTTCGATGTAGTGGATCGCGTCATCGAGTCCGGTCACGAACCGCGGCGATTCGCCACCGACGTGCTCGATCGGCTGCGCGATCTACTGCTTGTGCAGGCCATGCCGGACGCTGTGGAACGTGGAGTGGTCGAGGTGCCGGACGAAGTGGTCGGCGACCTGGTCGAGCAGGCCGGCAAGATCAGTCCGGCCGAACTCACCAGGGCTGCAGAGCTGGTCAACGACGGTCTCTCGTCACTGCGTGGGGCCACCGCGCCGCGGTTGACATTGGAGATCCTGTGCGCCCGGCTCGTGCTGCCTGCCGCCGGTGGCAACGACCTGGACCTGCTCGCAAGACTCGACCATGTCGAACGGCGGGTCGGCGAGTTGAGTGCGCTGGGCGTTGGGCCGGTCGATCCCGCGGTCGCTGCGGAGGCAGCGACCCGTCCACCGTCAACAGTCGCTGATCGGCCGGGAGCGAAGCGAACGCCGCCTGCGGCGGCCACGAACGAGGGCCAGCCCTCACCGACATCCGCTCCCCCCGGAAGGAGTGGATCGATGGCTGAGTCGACCCCGAGTCGTCCGGGCCCCCGCCGCATCTCCGACATCAGTGGCCGGGCCAAAGGCTCCAAGCCACCGGCCGCCGCTGAGGCCCAGAAGGCGAGCCCGGATATCCAACGGGCCGATCCCGACCGATCCTCGGAAGGCGCGGCCGGTGCTCGGCCGACTTCCCGAGGAGCGTCCCGGGCCGCGCAGCCCGGGGTCACGTTGGAGCAGGTCCAAGCTCTCTGGCCGGCCGTGGTGGAAGCGGTCAAAGCGCGCAGCCGCGTTGCCTGGATGACAGTTCAGCAGTCGACCCCGATCTCTGCCAGTGATGGCGTTGTTGTCGCCGCGGTGGCGGATGCCGGAGCCGCCATGCACTTCCGCAAGACGGCCTATCCGGATCTCGTGCGCGAGGCCATGATCGATGTTCTCAAAGAAGCCCTCACCTTCGAGCTCGTCCACGATCCGGGTCGCGCCGGCGCCGTCGGCAGTGAGCGGTCAGCCGGGTCGGGCCGCTCGGCAGCGGCGAAGTCGCCGACCGACCAGGGCGGGACGCCCGACGCCGCAGTGTCCTCACCGGCCGGCCAGGACGATGATGTCGATCTGGCGGCCGATGCCGACGAGGGGCCGGGGCTGACCGGAGTCGCCCTCATCGAAGCCGAATTGGGCGGCGAGAAGATCGCTGAGTTCGAGGGGAAGGCGTAGATGTACGAGGGCATTGTGCAAGACCTCATCGAGGAGTTGGGACGCCTGCCGGGAGTCGGACCCAAGAGTGCCCAGCGCATCGCCTTCCACATGCTCAACTCCGATCCCGTCGACATCACGCGGTTGGCCGAGACCATGTTGCAGGTGAAGCGCACGGTGCGCTTCTGTGACATCTGCGGAAATGTCTCCGAGGCCGAGCAGTGTCGCATCTGCCGCGACCCGCGCAGGGAGCTGACGGTCATCTGCGTCGTGGAGGAGCCCAAGGACGTCGTTGCGATCGAGCGCACCAGGGAGTTCCGGGGTCGGTATCACGTGCTCGGTGGCGCCATCAGCCCCATCGACGGCATCGGGCCGGACGACCTTCGCGTCGCGGAGTTGATGTCGCGGCTCGCCGACGGCTCAGTGACCGAGGTGATCCTCGCGACCGATCCCAACCTGGAAGGGGAGGCGACAGCCACGTTCCTCGCCCGGTTGATGGTCGGGATGAGTCTCACCGTCAGCCGGTTGGCTTCGGGGCTACCCGTCGGCGGTGACCTCGAGTACGCAGACGAGGTAACCCTCGGCCGGGCGTTCGCCGGCCGACGCCGAGTCTGACCCAGCGCCGCGCACGGTCGGCAGTCGCACCGGGGCGCCGATCGGACGCGGGCAACGTGCCTGAGCGGCTGGTGAGCCCTGGCCCCCTCACTCGGTAGACTGTGCCGGAAGAAACGAGTCCAGCCCCATAGCCGAAGTCCCCATGACCTAACGGAGCGGTCCCCGTGGCCCTGGTAGTCCAGAAGTACGGCGGTTCATCTGTCGCCGACGCCGAGAGTGTCAAGCGGGTGGCGAAGCGGATCGTCGCCACCAAGCGGGCCGGCTTCGACGTCGCCGTCGTGGTGTCGGCCATGGGCGACACCACGGACGAGTTGCTCGATCTGGCGAATCAGGTGTCCCCTCATCCCGCCGGTCGGGAGTTGGACATGTTGCTGACCGCCGGCGAACGCATCTCCATGGCCCTGCTCGCGATGGCCATCTACGACGAAGGTGAAGAGGCACGGTCCTACACCGGCTCCCAGGCGGGCATGCTCACCACCTCTTCCCACGGTCGCGCCCAGATCATCGACGTGACCCCTGGAAGGTTGCAGGCCGCGATCGACGAGGGTGCTATCCCGGTGCTGGCCGGATTCCAGGGTGTCTCGCCCACGACCAAGGATGTGACAACGCTGGGTCGCGGTGGTTCCGACACGACGGCCGTGGCCCTCGCGGCGGCCCTGGGTGCGCAGGTGTGCGAGATCTACACCGATGTCGACGGCGTCTACAGCACGGATCCTCGCGTGGTCCCGCTGGCCAGGCGACTCGACGTCATCACCTACGACGAGATGCAGGAACTAGCCGCCTGTGGCGCGAAGGTGCTGCATCTGCGTTGTGTCGAGTACGGACGCCGGCACGGAGTGCCGATCCACGTGCGTTCCTCCTTCTCCGACTTGGAGGGCACCTGGGTGCTCTCCGCCGAAGCCATCGCCGAACGAGTGGAAAGGGGCGACGTGGAGCAGCCAATCATCTCCGGGGTCGCGCAGGATCTGGCCGAGACGAAGATCACCGTCTGCGAGGTGCCCGACCATCCGGGCGAGGCGGCTGCGATCTTCGAAGCGCTGGCCTCCGCCGGTGTCAACCTCGACATGATCGTGCAGAACGTGTCTACCGGTGGTCGTACGGACATCACCTTCACGCTGCCGGCGTCCGACGCCGAGGTTGCCATCGAGGCCCTTGAGGCGGCGAAGTCACTGATCGGCTTCGAGCGCATCCGGGAGGATGAGGCCGTTGCCAAGGTGTCGCTGGTCGGTGCTGGAATGCGCAGCCACCCAGGCATCTCAGCAACCTTCTTCCGAGCCCTTGCCGAGTCCGGGGTGAACGTGGAGATGATCTCCACTTCCGAGATCAGGATCTCGGTGGTCTGCCGGGCAGATGATGCCGAGAAGGCCGTCAAGTCGCTGCATACGGCGTTCGGGCTCGATACCGACGGTGAAGCGGTCGTCTACGCCGGAACGGGGCGCTGAAACATGGCACGCAAGCCAACACTGGCCGTCGTCGGCGCGACCGGCGCCGTGGGAACGGTCATGCTCGACTTGCTGAGCACCCGGGAAGACGTCTGGGGCGAGATCCGGCTGCTGGCGTCCGCGCGCTCCGCGGGCAAGGTACTCCGCGTTCGCGATGAGGACGTCGTGGTGAGGGAGATCGCGGCCGAGGAGTTCGACGGCGTCGATGTCGCCATGTTCGATGTGCCGGATGACGTCAGCGAGAAGTGGGCGCCCATCGCGGCGGCCCATGGTGCCGTGGCAGTCGACAACTCGGGTGCCTTCCGGATGGATCCCGACGTGCCACTGGTGGTGCCCGAGGTCAACCCCGATGCGGTGCGGGATCGCCCCAAGGGCATCATCTCCAACCCGAACTGCACCACCCTGTCGATGATCGTGGTTCTGGGCGCGCTGGATCGTGCCTACAGCCTGCAGCGCATCGTCGTCGCTAGCTACCAGGCCGCCTCGGGGGCGGGCCAAGCGGGCATCGACACCCTGCGGGACCAGATCGCTGCTGTGGCGTCGACCGATGTCGGCGATCGAGCGGGGGACGTCCGTTCCGCGATCTCGGACTTGGGGCCCTTCCCCGCGCCGCTGGCGATGAACGTGGTGCCGTGGGCTGGATCCCTGAAGGACGGCGGCTACTCGTCGGAGGAGTTGAAGGTGCGCAACGAGTCGCGCAAGATCCTCGGACTTCCGGAACTCAAGGTGTCCGCGACCTGCGTTCGGGTGCCGGTCATCACGACCCATTCCCTTGCGGTGCACGCTGAATTCGCCGGTCCGGTCGATGCCGACGAGGCCCGAGCG
This sequence comes from uncultured Actinomycetes bacterium, assembly GCA_964392145.1. Classification (GTDB taxonomy): domain Bacteria; phylum Actinomycetota; class Actinomycetes; order S36-B12; family UBA10799; genus JACJWR01. The sequence continues at coordinate 6,378 of CAYMPK010000094.1, forward strand.
CTGTTGGTCGGCGCTCCGGGAGTCGTCGTGGTAGACGACCCGGCGGCGCTGGAATTCCCGACCCCGGCGGATGTCGTGGGTACCGACCCGACCTACGTCGGTCGGATCCGCCGGGCGGTGGACGAGCCCAACGCACTGGACATGTTCATGTGCGGCGACAACCTGCGCAAGGGTGCAGCTCTGAACACCGCCCAGATCGCGGAGCTGCTCGCCGCGGAGTTCACCCAGTCCTGATACCGAACCACGGCCCCAGGTTCGATGATGTGCAGCGGACCTTCGACGACGGCGCCCGAAAAGCGATCTGATGGACCGCCGTTGCCTACCGCAGCAGCGGACGAGATCACTCCGTCGTCGGGCAGCATTCGGCGCGTGGTCCGGATAGGGTCACGGCATCGGAGGAGATGCTGAGCCGGTGGTTCGGCGACTGAGGGATCGGAGCGGTGGCATGAGGCGCGGTCTGAGTCTTGTTATGGCTGGTCTGATCGGGATCGCTTCGGCGGGAGCCGTGTCCGCTCCCGCACGTGCCGCGGATCCGGCCCCGGCGCCGACACGGGGTGACATCCGCCCCCGCCCGTCCGGCCCCGCCGATTGGATGTACGGCATCTACGCGACCAAGCCCTCGATGCCGTTGAGCAAGATGATCATCCCGGGCACCCATGATTCAGGCGCGTACGCGATCCCCGTCAGTCCGCCATGCAAGTTGATGACGCTGGCCGGTGGGAATCCCATCTATGTCGCCGCCGCGAAGGCGAACCCCTGCGGTGCTGCCAAACTGGCGAAGGCGCAGAGCGGCAGCCTGGGCGACCAACTCAACGCAGGGATCCGCTATCTCGATCTGCGGGTGGGGGTCCCGTTGAACCGGGTGGTGACGCCGGCGCAGGCCAAGATCCCGGCGAAGGACCCCGCTGCAGTTCCGTTGTACCTTCAGCACTCGTACATCTCGGTGAAACTCACAACAGGTCTGACAGATGTGCTGGCCTATGCAGCTGGTCATCCGCGTGAGCAAGTGATCCTGGACTTCCAGCACCTGGACTTCCCCAAGGACCCAACGGTCGCGAACTACTACCGCAATGCGCTGTATCGATTGCTGCAGACCTACAAGCCCCTCGGCCTGCCGACGGTCTGCAGTCGCGCCTGGTCGACCTCGGCGATGCCCGGTTACGACACACAGATCGGCAACATCCCGGTCGGCAAGGCCTGGATTGCGCGCAAGAACCTCATCGTGCTCTTCGCAGCGGGTGAGATGTTCTACAACGACTGCTTCCGGCAACGCGAATTGGCGTTGAACTCACCCTGGCCAAACACGCAGGATCCGGCTGTCAGCGTGGCCAAGAACACGCAGTACCTCAAGACCCGGAAGGCGGCCTTGGCGGGCGCACTGGGGTGCTACAGCTCGGAGGGTTACTGGTGCGGGATGTTCGTCAACCAGATGCAACTCTCGGTGCAACTGGGCACCCAGGCGAAGTGCCTCTTCTCCACCGGGACCCCGAACTGTTCCCTGCTCGCCTACGCGTACAATGTCAACAACGACGTCCCGGGTGAGCTCTTCGCCTGGCGGTTCCAACAATCGTTGCCGACGAACATCGCGATCGTTGACTTCTTCGGGGTCGGGCGGCCCTCCTACACCACATCACTCATAAACATGAATCGACGACTGGCTGGCTGACGCTGGCTCGCGCTGCCCAGGTAGCCGCACGCCCCCTGCCTGAGGGGCGTGAGCGTTCCGCTGTGTACGATCAAGTCTGGTTCGACCGCAGGTGGCCCGCGTGTGGGCGATGGCGAGTGAACCGATCCATCAGGGGCAATCGCGCGCCAACGTCAATCGGTGGTGTGCGGCTACCGCTGGTGGGTTTCAACAGACGCGGGGTGTGGCGCAGCTTGGTAGCGCGCTTCGTTCGGGACGAAGAGGCCGTGGGTTCAAATCCCGCCACCCCGACTCCTGGCTCTGACCCGGAGATATGCCCGGGTCAGAGCCATTGAGACGTTGACCACCGGAGAATCGGATGCCGCTGACAATCCGCGCGGCCTCGGCTGCCGACGTGCCCGAAATGCACTCGATGATCCGTGAGCTCGCCGAGTTCGAGCGGGAGTTGGACAAGGTCGTGGCCACTGAGTCGGACCTTCGTCGAGCCCTGTTCGTAGGTCCGGTCGGTAGCACCGCGGGACCTGCGCTGCACGCCCACGTGGCTGACATCGACGGTGAGGTCGTGGGGATGGCTCTGTGGTTCCTCAGCTACTCCACCTGGACGGGCACCCACGGCATCTATCTGGAGGATCTGTTCGTTCGTCCTGCGGCGCGGGGTCTCGGCGTTGGGACGGCGCTGCTGGAGAACCTGGCGGGGATCTGCGTCGAGCGCGGCTACCATCGGATGGCCTGGTCCGTCCTCGACTGGAACGAATCAGCCCTGGGCTTCTACCGTTCGATCGGGGCTGAACCCATGTCGGAGTGGACCACCTACCGCCTAGCCGACGAGAAACTGGCCGTTCTGGGCGATGCTGCGAAGCGATGAAACTTCTCGACGACTCGAAGGGAATCTAGCGGACGTTGCCTGAGGCCTCGCTACGATCGTGGTGATCGGTCACAGCCGCACGACAACCCCGGAGGCATCATGTCCACCAACCCGCCAACCCCGCCCCCCGGCGGCGGTGCACCGCCGCCCCCGTCCGGTGGAACTCCGCCACCACCCCCACCACCGCCTCCCGGCGGCGGCGTGCCGATGCCGGCCCAGGGCGGAGTCCCAGGGTCGTCCCCCGATGTGGGTGGGGCGATAAGTTGGGCCTTCACCAAGTTCGGCCAGAACGCAGGCGTGTTGATCGCCTTGGCTGCGGTCGTATTCGTGGTCCAGTTGATCGGCTTCGGCATCAACAACATCACCCAGCGGGGCGCCAACACCGTCTCGGACTGCGCCAATCTCACCGGCCAAGCCTTCACCGACTGCGTCGGCGCCGGCCCGGCCACAATCGCCGGTCTGGGAATTCTGTCGCTGGTCATCTCGCTCGTGTTCTGGATCATCGGCTTGCTCGCCACCATCGGCCTCATTCGCGCCGCGCTGAAGATCAGCCGTGGTGAGAAGCCGGAGTTCTCCGACATCTGGCACCCTGAGCACTTCTGGCAGTACTTCCTGGTGGCGTTGGTGCTGGGAATCTGCGCTGTCATCGGGTTCTTCCTGTGCATCATCCCGGGTCTGTTCATCATCTGGATCTGGCAGTTCGGCCAGTACGAAGCCCTGGACAAGGGCCCCGGCGTCTTCGCATCGCTGGGCAAGTCCTACAAGATGGTCATGGCGAACAAGGGTCCTGCCGTTGTGACCCTTGTGGTCTTTGCGCTTGCCCAGTTAGTCACCGCTATCACCTGCGGCATCGGCGCCC
>CAYMPK010000095.1:0-9712 GCA_964392145.1 uncultured Actinomycetes bacterium
GAATGGCGTAGGCCGGAACGTGGAGGTACATCGTGCCACTCTCTGAGCACGAGCAACGTCTGCTTGAGCAGATGGAGCGCGCCCTCTACGCAGAGGACCCCAAATTCGCCACCTCGCTACAGAACAGTGGCCCGCGTCGAGGTAGCCGCAAGCGAATGCTCCTGGGTCTCGTCGTCGGGCTGGTCGGCCTCGCCCTGCTGATCACCGGTGTCGCCGTGAAGATGGAAATCGTCGGGATCGTGGGCTTCGTCACGATGCTCGCCGGCGCGGTCCTAGCCTTCACCGGAGGTACGCCTGCTGCCTCAGAGGGTCAAACGGGGGACGCCCCCGCCGCTGGGAAGGCGGCCAAGCGGGGCAAGGCCAAGACGAAGCCGGAGGGCGGCTTCATGGGTCGCCTTGAGGATCGCTGGCGCAACCGCCGCGAGGGCGACGACCTCTAGTCGCGTCTCGACCCGCAGTTCCCACTCGACACCCCGCGCATCCGAGTCCTGCTCGCGTTGGGCAATATGGCTACAACTGCTAGCCAGAGCCACGTCGAGAGGAAAACCGTGACCGTTCATCCCGCAGTCCTTGGCCGCTTCTACGAGGATTTCAACGTCGGCGACGTCTACCAGCACCCCTTCGGACGCACCATCTCCGAAGCCGACTCGACCTGGTTCACCCTGCTGACCTGCAACACCAACCAGAACCACTTCAACGCCCATCTCGCCGAGAGCAACCCGATCACCGACGGCAAGATCATCGTGAACTCGGGCTTCACGGTGGCATTGGTACTCGGACTGAGCGTGATCGACATGAGCCAGAACGCGGTCGCCAACCTCGGTTGGACCGACATCAAACTCACCTTCCCCGTGTACATCGGAGACACCATCTACGCCGAGTCCATCTGCATCGACAAGCGCGAGTCGAGTAAGCGTCCCTACGCCGGCATCATCACGATGCGCACCCGTGGGCTGAACCAGAACGGCGACGAAGTCGTGTCGTGGAAGCGCACCGTGATGGTGCCCAAGAAGGACTCTGGTATCGGCCAGGACTACTTCCCGGAGGCCAAGACCGGCCCCATGGAGATGCCCGCAGACCAGTGAGGTTCGACTGACGGCTCGATCCTCATCGACCGTGCCATCGGGGCGCCTCAGATTCCCAACGCAAAGCGCCACAAGGCGGCGTACTTGGGGCTGGTTCGCTGCCCCGGGTATTCAAGGGCTCCCCAGGAGCCGAAGCGGGTGTAGGGTCCGAAGTCGTTGAAGTGCATGAACAAAGCGTTCCCGGTGGCCGCCCGCCACCCACCCAGGTAGGTCCGGTAGGCGGCGCCCATCTGGGCAGATCGGTTCGCACGGGTGAACAGATTGGTCAGCGCTGCATTTCCAGGGTCGCCGGCCAGATGCTGGCCGCCTTCGTATGCCACCAGCCGCTTCCCCGACCGTCCGGCCAGGGCCACGTGGTCGGCGATCCAGTGGTTCACTTCGGTGTTCTGCGCGACCGCGAGTCGGGCGAAGAGCACCGGTTGCGGCCATCTCGAGATGGCCACCGCCTGGGAACTGTCGAAAGGGTCGGCGCCCGGGATACCCAGGTAAGGTGCAATGGCGATCTCATCGGTGTTGGCCGCAGCTCCCGCCGCGGCCAAACGCCGATCTAGCACCCAGGAGTTCGCAGCCTGGCCGGCCAGGACCCTGATGACTGGGCGCTTGACACCGGCGAACGTGCGGGCCACCAACGACATCGCAGCGGCGTGGCGCTGCCCCACCCGCAACTGAAGCCCGAGGTAGGCGTCACCGCCCCCGAGACCCAAGCGCTGGCCCTCCGCGGTGAGGTCGTGGAAGGCCCTGAACGTCGGATTCCACGTCTCGTTGGCAAACTCGTAGCGAGGTTTGAGTCGGGGCAGCAGTCGGGATGACACCACCTTGGCGTGGCAGGTGATCCAATCGGGCGTCGCCTCGGCAGGGATGGTGAACCACGGGTCCACGCCGAGGATGTTTGCCAGCTGGACCATCCGCTCCACGCTCACGCCCCGACCGGTTCCCTGCGAGTAGCTCGACGGCAAGGTTCGATTGCCGCAGCTGAAGGTGCGCACGGGGTCGGCGAGGGTGGCGTTCGTTCGCTGCCAATCCATGAAACGAACCGCCCGATATGGCGCGAGTTGGCGTAGGTACGAGGATCGGAAGACCGCGGTGGGGGACTCACCGGGAACCGTCAGCCTGATCGATCGAAGGGGATTCGCCGGGTCCGTGGCCCGCAGGTTGAGTACGACCACCGATTGTCCGTCGAGGGTCACCCGACCGCGTGTGACCCCGGCGACAGTGCCAAAGGTCGTGCCGTTAATGTCGAACGATCCCCGCCCGGCCCAGCTGACGGCATAGACCCCGGCCGGGTAGCGCACCTCAGCGAGCACGGTCGAGGCGAACTGGCCGGGACGAAGCAGTTCCGGCCAGCCGTCGCGGCGAAGGACCAGCGAGGAGCCCGAGCCCCACGGTCCGCCGACTCGTTGGGGAACCCAGTCGCCGGCCTGGTCCATCAGATTCGCGAAGGGCACCAGGCCGTCGTAGTAGTTGACGGCGCCCAGGTTGGTGCCCAGGTTGCCCCGCACGGCAGTCGACGTCGTCGCGGTCACCGCGGCGCTCGCCAGCGCGAAGCTCGTGGATGACGATGTGGCGGACGATGTCGCCGATAGCCCCAACAAGAGGATGGCGCTACCGGATAGGGACGCGGCGATCCGAGCCCTGCGGCGCACGGTCAACGCCCCAGGGGCCGCTTGGCACTACCCGAGCAGGATTCCACCAAGTAATGGTACGCGTCGGATGGTGGGTTACGCCTCGCGTCGGGGGAAGGAGGGCAGCGGGCGATGCGCAATGGCGGCGGCGCTCCGTGCATTCATTCCGAGCATCCGAAGGAGCTGTTCCGCCAGTTCATCGGCATCGTCCGCGGTCAACTGCCCGGGCTGGTCCATCGTCATACGGGCGAAGGCCAGAACGCATCCGGCCGTCGTCGCCAGCGCGACGTTCGCATTGCGCACTGTGAAGCGACCGGACTCGACTGCTCCTTCAATATCTCGGCGGGCACGTGGCCCAAGGCCCTTGTCGGACAGGATATGGGTGGCACCGAAGGCGAACAGGACCCTCGCCACCGCGGGCTGATTGATGGCCATCCGTGTCGTCATGCGCACGCCGATGGCGTAGCGAACAGCCCAGTCGCCGATCCCCGTACACGCGGCATCAAGTTGTGCACCGAAGCCATCCAAGACTTCGTTCACGGCCTCCTGGAGGAGTTCCTCCTTGGTGGTGAAGTGGTTGTAGAAGCTGCCGAATCCGACGTCCGCCTCTTCGGTGATCTCCTGGATTGACACGTCAACCGTGCCCGTGCGGGCGATGACTCGACGAGCGGCATCGAGCAGAGCCCGACGGGTCCGGGCCTTTCGCCGAGCATTGCGCCCACCCTCGTCAGCCATAACTGATCACGTTATCAGAAGTGATGGAGAACGTTGACCGTTCGACTAACCACGCCAATACTTGCCGGACCAACGCAGCCAGGGAGGGCACATGTTCACCGCAAACGTCGACGAGGAGTCGCTCACGGGGCACTCGGATCTGCACAGCGATGCTGGTGCACAAGGGGACGAACACCCCGGACGTGTCACTAACCCGACCATCAAGGCCACCGGCCTGGCCTGGCTCGAATTCGACAAGCCGGACCTGGATCGTGCGCAGATGTTCGCCCGCGACTTCGGTTTCGTCGTTCACGACCGGAGCGCCGACTCGCTCTTCCTGCGCGGCTACCGCGCGGGCTCCGCATGCATGGTCATCCGCAAGGCCCCGCAGGCAAGATTCCGCGGTCTGGCCTTCAGCGCCGCGGACGCCGCTGATCTGCAGCGCATCGCCGACGAACATGGGGTGAACGTCCGCCCGGCCGAGGACGCGCTGGGCGGATCGCTGGTTTCGCTTCATGACCCCAACGGCGTTGAGGTCTCGGTGGTGCATGGCCAGGACACCTTGCCTGAGCTTCCACGGCAGCAACCCCAGACCTATAACTTCTCGGGGCGGACCCCACGCGTCAACCAGACACAGCATCCAGTGCGGGAGCCCGCCCGGGTGGAGCGGCTCGGTCACCTCGCGATGGCCTCGCGCACTTTCTCCAGGACCCTCGACTGGTACCTGCAGAACTTCGGGCTGATCGTCAGCGACTTCCAGTATCTCGACGGGCAGCGGGATCGTGGCCCGGTGTTCGCGTTCATCAGGTGTGATCGGGGATCGGAACCGAGCGACCATCACACACTCGCGCTGCTGCTCGCGCCGGAAGCGGGCTACGCGCACTCGGCCTACGAGGTCGCCGATCTCGACGCGCTCGCCGCCGGGGGTGAATACCTCCGCGAGCGCAATTGGACACGGTCGTGGGGAATCGGGCGACACGTGCAGGGAAGTCAGATCTTCGACTATTGGCGGGATCCGGAGCGATTCATGGTGGAGCACTATGCCGACGGGGACGTGTTCGACAACACGGTTCCCGCCGGATGGGCGCCCCTGCGTGCCAGTGGACTTGCCCAATGGGGACCGCCGGCCACCAAGGACTTCCTGGGGAACAAACCGAGTCCCACCCTGGTGCGGACGGCCATTGAGGCCCTTCGTGAGGACAACGAGATCGACGTCCCCCGGCTGAAGGCCTTCATGAAGGCGATGAGCCGATGAGCATCAACGTCATTCGTTCCGCCGATCGCTGGTACGTCGATCGCGACGGCCGAGCCGTCCAGATCCAGACCGTCGCACGGACCACCGCCGAACTCCTGGCCGACAGGGTTGCGGTCGACGCAGCGGCGACCTCCGCCGTCCCGTCGGACGCGCCCACGGTGAGTGAGATGGACCTTCAATCGCCCGTCACCACACCTGCTCGCGTAGTCGCGCAGGCCGTCAACTACCGGACGCACGCCCAGGACTCCGGCTTCGATCCATCGCAGGTGCCGACGACCTTCTTCCGTAAGTCGTCCTCGTCCGTCAGCGGGCCCACCAGCCCCATCGTTCGACCGGAACACGTGCGACTGCTGGACTACGAGATCGAACTCGGTCTCGTCTTCGGGGCCCCACTGCCGCTCGGTACGACGGTCACGCCGCTCAATCTCCCCGAGTTCATCGCCGGACTCGTAGTGACCAACGATGTCTCGGCACGTGATGTGCAGCTACCGCAGGGACAGTTCTACGAGGGCAAGAGCTACCCGACCTTCACCCCGGTCGGGCCACGACTGGTGCTCGTTGACGCTGATGAAATGCGCCGACTGGTCGACCTGCGCCTACAACTTCGAGTCAACGGGTCCATCCGCCAGGACAGGAGCGCCTCGGACATGATCGCTGAGCCGGCCGAGGCGCTCACCGCCCTTGCACGATTCCAGCCGATGGAGCCAGGTGATCTGCTGTTGACCGGGACGCCCGGCGGCACGGCCCTGAAGGCGCCGCCTCACCTCGTCGAGGTGGCGGCCACGATGCTGCCGCCTGCTACGAAGTGGCGAATCTTCTTCGAGAAACAGGCGAAGAACCCCGATTACCTTCGTGACGGCGACATAGTCACCGCTTCCATCGCAACGCCGGACGGGGCTGTCGACCTGGGGACGCAAGTGAATGTTGTGAAGGATTCGAAATGAGCCACATCAGCGACGAACTCACAGTGCCCGTGCTCATCGTGGGCGCCGGTCCGACCGGGGTAGCTGCCGCGACGATGTTGGCCCAACGCGGGATCGATGCGCTCCTCATAGACCGTTATCCCGCGGTCTACCCCCTGCCCCGTGCCGTCCACCTCGATGACGAGGTCCACCGAATCCTGCAGGGGATGGGGGCGGCGGACGGCTTCACGGCGATCTCCGAGTCCCGGATGGGCCTCGTCATCGTCGACAACCGGCTCAGGGTCATGGCGAGATTCGACCGGACGAGGGCCGTCGGGGACCACGGCTGGCCGCAGGCGAACTTCTTCGATCAACCGGAACTCGAGGAGGTGCTCCGAGAGAACCTCGCGCGATTCCCCGGCACTCGCATTCAGGGTCGCACCGAACTGGTCAGTTATGAACAGGACCTGGCCGGTGGCCAGCGACCGGTGCGTGCAGTGGTTCGTGACCTCGACACCGGGGCTCAGACAGTCGTCTGGGCGGATGCACTGCTCGGCTGCGACGGTGCGAACAGCACTGTTCGGCAACTGATGGGGTCCTCATTCATCGATCTAAAGTTCGAGGAGCGATGGTTGGTCATCGATGTGGCCTCGCCCGAGCCGCTGGATGTCCTTGATGTCGCCTACCAAGTTTCCGACCGGAAGCGGCCCGCGACCTTCATGAAGGTCCTGCCGGGACGCTACCGATGGGAATTCCGTCTCAACGACGGCGAGACCGTCGACGACCTGTGTGCACCCGACCGGCTCAGCGCCCTCATCCGGCCCTGGACCAAGGACCTGCCCTTCGCCGACTTGACGATCATCCGCACCGCCGAGTACACCTTCCGGGCGCGGATTGCCGACCGGTGGCAGGACCGACGCGTGTTCCTGCTGGGTGACGCTGCGCACCTGACGCCACCCTTCATCGGTCAGGGACTCTGCGCGGCCATGCGTGACGCCGCAAACCTGTCGTGGAAACTCCCCGCCGTGCTGCACGGCAGCACGCCCGAATCCCTCCTCGATACCTACCAGGAGGAGCGCTGGGAGCCTGCCCGGGCACTCGTGCGAAAAGCTGTGATGCTTGGCACCGCAATGTCCGGTGGTCCGGGTTTCGCCTCGGTGCTGCGGCGCGGGCTGCTCGCCGGCATATGTCGTGTTCCGGGGATCTCGGACAAGGTTCTCGACACTCCTTCGCCCCCTCTGGCCATCAGCCGGTTGGTGCGTCGGGACAAGGATCGGCCCCTCCCAGGCACGTTGGCACCCCAGCCTTGGCTCGTCGTCGACGGTGTGAGCCGCCGTGCGGATGATGTCCTTGGAAGTGGTTACGCCGTCGTCACCGTCGTTGCTCCGAATGCGGAGACCCGACACCTGGCGAATCGACTGGGCGCGCCGATCGTGCTCATCACCGCTACGCCAGTGCCCGACAACGCCGTCCCCGATGTCGATGCTGTGGCGGTGGATAGCGATGAGGTTCTGCTGCGCTGGCTGCATTCGGGCCAGGCATCGACAGTCGTGCTACGGCCGGACCGCGCCGTGCTGGCCCAGTCGGCAGGTTCAGATCGCCACCTGGGTCTCGCCGACCTGGACCCGCTGGTAGCCGAATCCCAAGTCGACGTGCCCGTTCCCTCCTGACGCAGCGGGCGTTCACGCAGCGCCCCGAGGAGCGTGCCACCTGCGCCTGAGTCTGCGGATTCCGGGGTGGGCATTCCCGGGGGGCAGCGACTGCGCCGACCACGCACCTCTACTGCACCTGACACGTCCGGGTCAGGTGCATATACCGCCGACTGTGGGGCTCCGCGCATCCTCAGGGGTTGATTGTGGGGGGAAGTGGGGTAATGTGGGGGATTGGGTCGACGAGTCGCGTCTGCTCGAGTCGTTCAGGGAGGTGGGTGCGCATGTTCTTGGGCACCCATGCACCCAAGATCGACGAGAAGGGCCGTGTCGCCCTGCCGGCGAAGTTCCGTGAGGGACTCGCCGCCGGCGTGGTCATCACCAAGGGCCAGGACCGATCGCTGGTGGTCTGGCCTGCCACTGAGTTCGAGCAGTACGCGGCGCGCATCCGTGAGGCCTCACGATCTGATGCCCGGGCCCGGTCATACTCCCGGGTGCTCTTCTCGAGCGCATTCGACCAGATCCCCGACAAGCAGGGTCGGATCAACGTGCCGCCCGCATTGCGCGACTATGCCGGGCTAGATCGGGACTGTGTCGTTGTGGGTAACCACGCCACCGTCGAGATCTGGGAGAGCGGGGCCTGGGAGTCCTACCTCGCGAACCAGGAGCCGGAGTTCGCCGATCTGTCAGAAGAGGTGGTGCCCGGCCTGTTCTGATTCGACGTCGCTCGTGCCCGTCGGCCCCTGCCCGCCCGTCCTGGGGTACTTCCCCTATCCCAGGGACCCAATGAGGTCAGCGGACACTTCCCCGGTCCGCCGACCACCGTGAACCTGCGGGCAGGGACCCATGGGCGCGAAAGATGTCGCAGGACAGCCCGGGCACGCCAGGGCCAGGGGTGAACGCGTGAGGAGGTGGCCGGATGACAAGCCGTACCCGGTCGACCCGGTTGTGACCCCTCCCGCCCCGGTGCATGTGCCGGTCCTCCTCGAGCGGTGCGTGGAACTGCTGGCGGAGTCCTGCCGGACCCCAGGCGCCGTCGTCGTCGATGCCACGCTGGGATTGGGCGGCCATTCCGAGGCGCTACTCCGAGAGTTGCCGGAGGTTCGGCTGGTGGGGATCGACCGGGACCGGGATGCCCTAGAGCTGGCTGCGCGCCGACTCGCCTGGGCCGAGGACCGTACGGATCTGGTGCATGCCGAATATGACGAACTCGATTCAGTTCTCAGCGACCTGGGAGTCCACCAGGTGCAGGGAATCCTGATGGATCTGGGCGTGTCCAGCATGCAGCTCGACAACGCGGAACGGGGTTTCGCCTACTCCTACGATGCTCCGCTCGACATGCGCATGGACGCGACCGTGGGACCGACGGCGGCGGACATCCTGGCCGACTACTCGGCGGAGGACCTCCGTCGCATCCTCCGCGCCTACGGCGACGAACGGTATGCCGGTCGGATCGCGCGGGAGATAGTCGCCCGCCGAGACGTTGAGCCCATCACCACGAGCGGCCAACTCGTGGAGCTGCTTGTGGCGACCATCCCAGTGCGCTCCCAGCGCAGCGGTGGACACCCGGCCAAACGGACGTTCCAGGCCCTCCGGATCGAGGTGAACGGCGAACTGAACGGACTTTCCGCCGCCCTACCGAAGGCCCTCGACGCCTTGGCTTTGGGTGGACGACTCGTGGTGATGTCCTACCAGTCGCTGGAGGATCGAATCGTCAAGAAGGCCTTTACTTATGTCACGCAGGCGCAGATTCCGCCCGATCTGCCGGTGATTCCGCCCGACGCGCGGCCCCGCTTCCGACTGCTGACCCGGGGTGCGGAGGTAGCGTCGTCTTCTGACATCGAGCAGAACCCCCGAGCGGCATCCGTGCGGCTTCGGGCCGTGCAGAGGACGAGGGAGTCGACATGACGGCGTTGCCCCATGACGTCCCCGCGCGGCTACCCAGGCGGGTGACCAAGCCGCCCGCGCGACCCTCAAAACGCTCGCTGTCAGAGTCGGTGGGAAAGGTCGTGCCCCTGCGGCCGGTGCAGCAGATGCGCCGCGGAACCTTCATCGTGCTCGTTGCGAGTCTGTTGACCGTGTCGCTGATCACCATGCTGCTTCTCAACACCGTGCTGAGTCAGGGGAGTTTCCGCCGTTACGAATTATTGACGAAGACGGGGGACCTCGACACCCGGGAGCTGGCCCTTGGGGCCGAGGTGTCCAAACTCGAATCGCCGGCCGAGCTTGAGCGGCGTGCCCGGGAACAGGGCATGGTTCCCAACCAGAATCCGGCCTTCATCGACCTTCAGTCCGGTCGGGTGATGGGTCAGGGCATCCCCGCCCCGGAGTCGGCTGTCTCCGCGAGCCCGACGGACGCGGCCAACGGGACCAACAGCGGGGCCGCAACGGATGGAAGCGGCACCCGGACGGGAGCCGCAACCGGCACGGACGGAACCGCGGCGAATGCCGGGGGCACCGGCGCGGCCCTAGGCACTCCCGAGAA
>CAYMPK010000096.1:0-7202 GCA_964392145.1 uncultured Actinomycetes bacterium
GCTGGCACCGCTCTCAAGTGCGCTGGCAGCTTCGGATGCTGCGGCTGAGGCGGCACTGCCGGCGCTCTCTGCGGCGGAAGCGGCAGCAGAAGCCGCGCTCGAAGCAGTGCTCGTGGCGCTGTTGCTGGAACAACCGGCCAGGAGCAGCGAGCCAGCAGCAAGGCCGCCGACCAGATAGACGCTGAGCTTGCGGGAACTCGACTTCATGTTTTCTCCTGAGTAGTTAGGGCAGAGGGAATCCCCCACGCACGCGGAGAGTACTGGAAGTCGGTACCACTGCGCCACGATTGTCGCTCTGTGGCACCCTGAAGACATGGCGAATGGTCGGAAGTGGAGTGAGATGTCAGGCGGTCAGCGGACCGCGATCCTGGTGCTCGCGTCGGTGGAGTTGGCCCTTACCGCCACCGCTGCGGTGGATCTGGTTCGACGTCCCGCCTCCGGGGTTCGCGGTCCAAAGGTCCTATGGGCGTGTGCCCTGGTGGTGCAGCCGATAGGTCCGATCGCCTACCTGGCATTCGGCCCGCGTCGCTCGGCCTAGCGTTCTGCCGTCAGTTCGACCTGTTCCGAGCCATGGCCCGGTCGAAGCCCTGTTGCAGGGCACGTACCAGGTCGTCAGAGAACGTGAAATCGCCGAAGCTGTTGGCCTTGGTCGCGACGATCTCGCGATAGCGGGAGACATCAACCGGCGCGTCAATCCGGTCGCTCAGATATCGGGAGAATGACCGGTTCCCGCTGCTGAGTGACTCTAAGTCGATGGTGGTGACATTGGAGAACCGTCGCGAGAATCGCCGCTCGGCATCCTCGTAGTTTGACAGCTCGTACTGGTTCTGCAGCCAGACACCGCCATCCTCCAGCTCGCGCCACATCTCATCTTCCGTGACATCCAGCGGGCCCAGCGGCGCTGTACTCCGGTAGGCCTTGAGCAGCACATACGACGACAGGATTCGGTCAATCGGGTCACGACGAAGCAGGATGATGGTCGTACGCGGGCCGCACTGGCCTCGCATGAAGGTGACACCCTCATCGGGCAGCAGCATGTACTCCGGCGAGATCTCGCCCACGGCATCGTGGTCCTCGATGGCTGGCCGGTAGAGGTCGCCATAGGGCACAGACTTCAAATCGTCGAGGCTTTCCACCTGAGAAAGAACCGTCAGTGAATGATCGAGAGTCCGTTCGCGGAGGCCGGACTCCTGGTATTCCTTGAGTCTGCCTCTCAACAGCAGCCCAGTTCTGGCGGCGATCCGTTGTGCGGCAGCGGCTTTGGCCCGACGCCCCATGGTTCGTCGCCCGTGCCGGAAGCGGGAAACTCCGCGCAGCAGTTGGATGTCACGCGTGTCGAAGAGCGTGTCGAAGTAGTGCAATTCCTTCAACGGGTGCATGAACACGGGGGTGCACTCGCTGAGGATCGTGTGGAGCAGAGTGGTTCCGGCGCGCTGCGATCCGATGCCGATGACGAATTTCTGCGAGGCGCTTTGCATCGTGTGAGGCGGCCCTTCGGCGCGGTCAGGCGCAGGTCACAGGTCTCGAGTGAGGGCTCCCGCGACTGGATTCGAACCAGTAACCGTCCGATTAACAGTCGGATGCTCTGCCGTTGAGCTACGCGGGAAGGTCGCCGTAAAGGCTAGCAGCGCGAGGTCGCCCGGTGGCCCCGGGGTTCGCGGCCTGGCGGCGCTCTGACACTTGCTCGTGCGTGCGACCGATTCCTTCGGCCGGTAGGTTCGTACCATGACGATCGTCGCCGAGACCGAGGATGTCGTGGTTCGTGAGGCCACGGCCTCTGATGTGCCACAGATTCTCGAGATGATCCATGAGTTGGCGCACAACGAGGGCAGCCCGGACGAGGTGGAGACCTCCGAAGAAGACCTGGCCCGGCTGCTGTTCCCGGAGTCGATCGGTGAGCGGGCGCGCACGCCCTCGGGTCTGCCGGCGGCCTTCTGCCTCGTCGTTGACGGTCCGAAGCCCGGACATCTGTATGGGATGGCGCTCTGGTATCTGACCACGTCCACGTGGACGGGGCGCCACGGCATCCATCTGGAGGATCTCTACGTCCGTTCCGAGGCTCGAGGCCTGGGAATAGGCAAGGCGTTGGTGATGACGCTTGCGGCGCTCTGCGACGAGCAGGGGTACCCGCGGTTGGAGTGGGCGGTGCAGGATTCCAACGCCCACGCACGGGCGTTCTACCGCAGTCTGGAAGCCGAGGAGATGGACATGTGGCTGCCGAATCGTCTCTCGGGAGACTCGTTGCAGCGTCTGGCGGACGAGGTCGAGTTGTAGCCGAGCGCCCTGGTTACAGTAGGCCGCGAGGGGCGGTAGCTCAGTTGGTTAGAGCGGCGGACTCATAATCCGGCAGGCCGTGGGTTCGAGTCCCACCCGCCCTACAAAAGAGCAGGTCACAGCACGCCCAACCGGCCTACCTGAGTGTTTTCCCTTCGCGCCGCAGCGCCCACCTTCGCGATGTGCCGCCGTCATGAATCAGCATGGCGCTGCACGCGCACATTGTCCGGAAGGTGTACATTAGGTGAACGCAAGATGAACAAACCCTGCAAGTTGGGCCGGTTTCATTCGGTCCAATCCCGAAAACACGAGGAGGTTCCATCGTGTTCCGAATCCGTACTTTCGCTTCAACGCTACTCACCACCGAGCGCGCTCCCCGCGTACTGTGGGCAGAGATCATCACCGAGAAGACGCCAACCCTCGACAAGTAGGGGGATGCGCTGCCGGCCCCAGCCGGCGAGCGGTCCAAGATGGGCTGAATCTTCGAATACTCCCTCGCTGCACCCTCGGCTTCGGCACTGTCCGGTGATGTCATCGTCGGTCATGACGAACAACTGACACCCTGGTGGCATGGCAGTCACGTGGCCGCGTCCTCGGTGCGAACTGCGGCCGTATCAACTCGATGCCCTTGCCGCCATTGAGGCGAGCTGGAACGCGGGCGCGAGTAGGGCACTCGTCGTGCTCCCGCCGGGAGCCGGGAAGACCCTGGTGGGACTTACCGCAGCCTCTCGGCTGGAGCTACCAACGCTCATTCTCAGCCCCAACACAGCCATCCAGATGCAATGGGTGACCCAGTGGCAGGCTGAGTTCCAGGGTCCGGACACGGCCCGCATCGGCACCAATCGAGACTTGGATTCAGAGCTCACGAGTCTCACCTATCAAGCGGTCGCCCACTTCGACTCCGAGTCGGAGTCGGCCGAGGACGGTGATGCCGTCAGATCCCAGACCGAGCGGCTCTCCGACCGGGCTCGGGAACTGATCAACCGCTTCGCCGCCCTGGGGCCGGCGACCCTGGTACTGGACGAGGCCCACCACCTGGTCGAAGTCTGGGGCGAGCTACTTGACGAAGTCCTCGCGGGCTTGCCGGAAGTGCGGGTCATCGGTCTCACGGCCACACCCTCTGACACCTTGACGCCAACCCAGGCCGCACTCACCAGAAGGCTTCTCGGGCCGCCCGTGGCCACGGCCTCCATCCCCGCCCTGGTCAAGCAGGGATACCTGGCCCCGTATGCGGAGTTGGCCTGGCTGTGTCACCCGACAGCGCGGGAAGCGGAATGGCTGCACGAGGACGCTCTGCGGTTCGCTGAATTGCAGACCGATCTTGCTGCGCCCGGGGTGGCCTCCACGGACTTCTTCGTCTGGCTCGACGCCTACGTCCAACGGATGTCCACGACGGAATGGAACGGACTCGCCGACCGACGACCGGACCTTGCCACGGCCGTGATGCGCTTCCACCACGCGGAGTTGGTCGAGAGTCCATCGGGGGCACGTGCCAGGGAGGAGTACCGGCAGGACCCCAGACCGGCGGACTGGGGGCAGGTCATCGGGGAATTCATCCGCGAAGTTGTGCGGGATTCCGATGATCCGCGAGATATCGAGCTGCTCGAACGCCTTCGCCGGGCATTGCCGTCGGTCGGCTACACGGTGAGCAGCGCCGGGGTCAGGCGGGGCCGGTCACCGGTCGATCGGGTGGTGGCCCGCAGCGCGGCCAAGACCGACGGTGCCGTCGAGATCATCTGTTCCGAGTATGCATCCCTCGGCAGTCGGCTGCGGGCCCTCGTCGTCGTGGACCACGAGCGCGCCGCGGCGACGCTGCCGGCCAGGCTGGCCGGGGTCATCGAGGCCGAGGCTGGGTCGGCGGTCCTGATGGCCACGGAGCTCATTGCCGATCCGCGTCTCGCGGGTGTGGGAATCGCGCTGGTAACAGGCAAGACGGTGGCCGTCAACCGACTCGGTGCAGAGCGACTCCTCGCGGTTCGGCCGTCCATCGCAACCGATCAAGGGGAGGGACTCATCCGGGTAACCGATACCTGGTCGCCGCGCGGATGGGTGCCCGCGATGACCCGACTCTTCGAGTCCGGGCAGCTGAGCGTGCTTGTCGGAACCCGCGCATTGCTCGGTGAGGGTTGGGATGCCCGCAGCGTCACCACCCTCGTGGACCTGAGCACCGCCACCACTCCCACGTCCGTCGTGCAGACGCGAGGACGATCGCTGCGCCTCGACCCGGATTGGGCCGAGAAGGTCGCCCACACGTGGACAGTGGTTTGCGTGGCGCCCGAACACTCCCGGGGGCTGCAGGACTACGACCGGCTGGTGCGCAAGCATGCCGGCTATTTCGCCCTGAACGCGGAGAACCAGGTGGTCGCCGGGGTCGGTCACATCGATGCCCGACTCTCGCCCTTCGGCCCGCCCGACGAAGTCGGCTACGACGAGTTCAACGCCTCCATGCTTGTCCGGGCGGAGGATCGGGCCGCGACCGGGACCGCCTGGGGCATCGGCGGGCCATTCAACGATCGGATCGTCCCGGTGGTGCGCATCACCGGATCTCAGGGTCAGGTGGCCTCCGTCACCGAAGTCGACGAGGGATCCGGCGTGACCCAACCCGAGGTGTTGCCAACCCTCAGCGGAATGAGTCGCGATCGGTTGAGGCCGCCGGTTCTCGGAATCGTGACCATCGCCGCGCTGATCGTCATCGCAATCGTGGCTGCGATCTCCGAGCCGTGGCTGGGCGCAGCGGTGGGTTTGGTCGCCACGTGCTCCATGGGAGTGGCCTGGTTCCTCGGCGGTCGCCGCGCGGAGGCGGACTATCGGATCGCCGCCGCGCCACCGGGCATCGCCGACTATGCAGCTGTCATCGCGGAGGCCCTCGGCAGTCCCGATCAGGCGCGGCTGAGGGTGATAGACGGTGTTACCACCGTCGACCTTCCCGGCCCCTTTGCTCAGGAGTTCGCCGAGGCGTTGGACGAGTTGCTGAGTGCGCCCGCAGACCCGAGGTACGTCGTGGCGCGGCCGGTGCTACCCAGGACCGGCGAAGGGCGCATGGGAGTCGCCCGACGAGCGGCGAAGGGAAGGCTGGCACCTGGTGTCGTGTGCCATGCGGTTCCCACACTATTCGGGGTTCGTGCTGACGCACTGAGCCCGTTCACCTCGGCCTGGCAGCGACACATCGCCATCACCGAGCCATGGTTCACCGGCTCGCCGCAGGGTGCGGGATTGCTGGCGGCGGCCTCGGCGGACAGTCCGGTCGATCTCACCACCGGGGTGAGAGTTGTGTGGGATTGACGCGGTCCTCGCCAGGAATTCGCCACACTGAGGCGGCCGCGGAGGTCGTTCGGAGGGGGACCATCAGCCGACCATGCCGTCGGACTCCGGCGGTCGAATGCGATAGAGCACGTGGGGACCCCACCACGCACCATCCGCCCCTGGACGTTCGAACACGCCGTCGTAGTGCATTCCGAGGCGTTGCATCACCGCCTGGGAGGCCAGATTGG
Source organism: uncultured Actinomycetes bacterium (assembly GCA_964392145.1). GTDB lineage: Bacteria > Actinomycetota > Actinomycetes > S36-B12 > UBA10799 > JACJWR01. The sequence continues at coordinate 5,766 of CAYMPK010000096.1, forward strand.
GCGGCACTGTGAACGACACAACCTCGGGGAGGCCGACGCGCCCGAAAGCGTAGTCGAGGCAGGCCCGCGCGGCCTCGGTCGCCAGGCCCAAGCCCCACCACGCGGGGTCCAACCTCCAACCGATCTCGACGAGCGGATCGCTGTGGCTGAACGGTGCCTCGAACTTCGGCCTGATCAGGCCGGTCGATCCGATGAAGGTCGCCGGACCGCGCTCCGACTCCACCACCTCAACGGCCCAGAATGTGTAGCCGTACGTTGCGTGGTGCTCGTCGAATCGCCGCACCGAGGCATCGGATTTAGCGCGATCTTCCAGCGCCGGATACCAACGTCGGGCGGTGGGATCCGCGTTGATCGCGGCGAAAGGTGCCAGGTCTGCGGACGTCCACGCACGCAGGTGGAGCCGCTCGGTCCGGATTTCGTCTCGCTGGATGGCATTCAAGGCCGACTCCGGAGCCGGGGTTCACGTCCAGCCGCGGAGGACCCCGGTTCGGAACGGATGGGCGACGTCTGGTGCAGCAGCATCCTGCCAGTCAACCCCATGTTGACGGTCGCAGCGCGGCAGTCGCGGCCGCAGGCCATTTCGGGTGCCGCGGTCGCTTCGGGTCTATACGGTTGGGATCCCGGCAGCCGCAAACCCGGGGAGTTGAGTGCGCCGGGCGCGTGCGGTCATCGCGCCAAGGATGTAGGCCTGCACTAGCGTGGAGTCGTGGCACGCCGGACAGTTGGATTCGCCTTGGGCGGAGGCGGTGCGCGGGGCTCGTTCTCCGCCGGTGCTGTTGACTACCTGATCCGCGAGGCCGGGATCGTTCCCAGCGTGATCACCGGCACCTCCGCTGGTTCCATTTGCGCGTCGGTTCTGGCCCAGGCACGAACCCCGGAGGAGTTCCACACCTGCGCCGCTGTTCTCCGTGACGACGTGCTGCGCATGGGTGTACCCGGAGTCGCCTTCGAGCCACAGGAGTGGCTGACTGGTTTGGAGGGGACGCCGCTCGGGGTCGACGTTCGCGAGTTCATGGCAGGAACCATGCGTTCGCCCATCCCGCCGGATCCGAATCTGAGCGTGGATGTCCTCAATGATGCGGATGCGAATCCCGGCTCAACGCCCATGCAGCAGGGTTGGGAGGCGGCCCGATCTGTCTTGACGGGACTCGCCGTGACCCACAAGGCGGTCAAGGGACTCAATGCCAACGCCGGATCATTCGCGGTGATCGACCCGTTGGGTGACGCCTTCCTGGGGAAGACCCCGGGCCACGGTCCGGCGCCGCTGGACCTCGACGCGATCGCGCGGGAGGGGCTCGAGCTCCGACTCACAGTCACGGCCCTCAACGATGGCTGTCTGCGTTATGTGACGCAGACCGGCGCCATGGTCGAGCAGGATGGCACGACACCGGCTCCAGGGGCGCCTGGGCGGTCACCGAAAGTGCCAGTCCGACAACG
>CAYMPK010000096.1:7212-9644 GCA_964392145.1 uncultured Actinomycetes bacterium
CCGGCCCGGCGTCGTTGAGGGGCTGCTGGCCTCGTCGAGCGTGCCGATGATCTTCGCTCCGCGGGCTATCGGCGACGACGTCTACGTCGACGGCGGCGTGCTGCAGAACATCCCCGTAGCGCCGGCCTTCGCGCTCGGTGCCAAGCATGTCTACGCGATCCTGGCTGATGAACTCGCCTGTCCGCCCCCGGAAGTCGACTACGCGCAGGCGAACATGCTTTCGGTCCTGCTGCGTTCTCAGGTGTACGTGACGATGTACGGCCAGCAACGACGGGATCTCGCCAGGCCGTTGCCCGACGGGGCTCGGCTGACTGTCATCGACCCGACAGTGATGGCGATCGGACCGTTTGAGACCGAACTCGGATTGATGAAGATCAACATGGACTACGGCTGGCTTCGAGCCTGCGGCGAAACCTCCAAACTCAAGGATGACGACAAAGAGCGCGCGCACGAACTTGCAGACGGGATAGTCACTGGCCGGGTGCGCTCGTGGTACCTCGAGCACGGCGCGGCCGGAGATGGCGAGGGTGTGGCCGAGGCCTTGACCAGCGCCAAGGCGATGGTTGCGACCGCAGTGCAGGGGTGGCGAGCCCTCGGACTCGCCCTGCCGGCGACTGCCGATTCCTGGAGTCAGGACACGGAATTGGCATGACGCCGGTTCCTCGCCTCAGCGGTTCCGCAGCCATCCTCGTCGTTCGCCCGACTCCCGCTGTCGGCGTTGCTACCGTGCGAGTGTGTCCGAGATCGAGCCCGACGACCCGCAGCGGGCGGAGCTGGAAGCCATCCTGCAGACCTCGCTCGAATTCGGCATGCGGGTGCAGATGTCGGGCGGTTACACGGCCCGGGTTCGGGATTCGATGCAGCGGGTGGCGCTTGGACTAGGTGCCGAGCGCGCCGAAACCTGGGTCTCCTCAGGCAGCATCGGCCTGGCCGTGAACCGCGGCGGATGGAGCCGCACCTCGGTTCGCACGACCCCCGCCATCGGTGTCAACTTCACGGAGCTGAGCCACCTCTCTCGCTTGTCCCGGGCTGCTTCTGGGATGTCCGTGGACGAGGTGCGCGAGCAGCTGGCCACCATCGCGGATTTGGACCGGCGCTACCCATTGCCGCTGGTGCTGGTGATGCTCGGTGTCAGTTGCGGATCGTTCGCGGCCCTTTTCGGTTCCAATCTCGTCGGAATCGTGTTGGCCACCCTCGGCGGATTCGCAGGCGCCACGGTGCGGCATTTCCTGATGAGCCGGCGATTCAAGCCCTTCATCTATTGCCTGTTCGCCGCGTTGGTCAGCGCATCCGTCGTGCTGGCTTTCAGTGGCTGGACCCAGACGGCGGACGTCGCCGCAACCGCCAGCATCCTCTTCCTCGTCCCCGGGGTGCCGCTGCTGAACGGGACCGCGGACCTGCTCACCTCCAACTATCTCAACGGAGTCGTTCGGTTGACCCGGGCGAGCGTGATCCTCCTGGCCTCGGCGCTGGGATTCGCACTGGCGCTGGCGATCTGGGGGCACGCCTGATGTCCGCGTGGAGCGTCCTGTGGGCGGCCCCGGCGGCCATCGGGTTCGCACTGCTCTTCAACATCCGGGCCAAGGCGTTGCCCATCGTTGCCGCGATCGCGGTCCTGGCGAAGTTCATCTCCTTCTACGGCCAGCACCACGGCGTCACGGTTATCGCGGCGGACTTCATCGCCGCCTTCGCCGTCGGCACCATCGCGTACACCATCGGGCCAAGGCTGGGAGAGGCTTCACCGGTATTCGCCTTCGCACCGGTTATCCCGCTGGTGCCGGGTGCCGTGATCGCAAACGCCTTCATCACTTCCTTCACGCCATGGATCACCGGGTCCTCCGTCGACGGCCAGACCGATGGCCAGGAGTTCCTGCAGGCGGCCAGCTCCGGATTCTCCGCTGCCGCGATCATGCTGGCGCTCTGTCTCGGCGCCATCAGTCCGATGCTGCTGCTACCGCGGGCCCGCACCGCCGAGGACTGATCAGCGGCCGCAGTCGCTCCGGGGGTCTGCGGGCAACCGCCTGCGGGGGCGGATCGCTAGCATGACCTCAACTGACGAAGGGGTCCGATGACGATGGCCGGAAGTTCCAAGCGGTTCGCGCGCCGGGTGGCCTTGCCGGTGCTTTCCAGGGTCAACCCTGGCGACATCACCATCACTCACCATTGGACCGGGCGTCCGTTTCGGGTGCACTCCTTTCGGCACAAGGGTTACTGGTTTCACCGGGGAAATCGAGAACGCGCCTCGATGTTGATGTCGGCCCGGCTGCTCGGGCCGGGGGACATCGTTGTCGAGGTGGGCGCGCACGTGGGGTACCTTGCCGAGTTCTTCGCCGAACTCATCGGTCCTGCGGGGAGACTGGATGTGTACGAGCCGGCTCCCGACAACCTGCGCTATTTGCGGCGCAATCTCGCCGGCCGAGACAACGTGTCGA
>CAYMPK010000097.1:0-9635 GCA_964392145.1 uncultured Actinomycetes bacterium
GGCCGCGAGGTGAAAGGAACGGTGGGGACCGGCGGCTCCGCACCGCACACAGTGGTCGAAGGACGGCGCCCAGCCTCCGATGGCCAGAGATCGCAACAGGAAGGCGTCCAGCACCAGCCCGTGATCATGCTCGTTGCCGACCAACGCGCGCAGACCACCGACGAGGAGCAAGAACTGCTGCCTGGCCGGCTCCCCCTCGACCGGGGTCAGTCGTTCGCTCGCCTCCAGCATCGCCTGACCCGCGGTCCATCGGCCGTAGTCGCCGGCCAACCGGGCGCCGAAGGAATCGATCGTCTCGACCTGTGTGACGACTTCCAGGTTCCGGCCGGTATGGAACTGCACATCGATATGTCCGAGAGGCTCCAGCCGGGCACCGAAACTGCTCGTCGTGCGACGCACGCCCTTGGCCACCGCCCTGACCCGGCCGCGATCGCGGGTGAGGACCGAGACGATGAGGTCGGCCTCGCCCAGCTTGTGGGTTCGCAGCACCACCCCCTCGTCCCGGATCAACGGCATGGGCACCATTGTGCGCCCCAGACGCGCCAATTGGCCGCAATGGGCCACTGCCGGCCGCCGACTGGGGCACGATGTCGCCATGTCAGCGGAGGAGACGACCACGCCGGTCGATCCGGATACCCAGCCGCCGGGCGGAGCCGGGCGGCCGAACAAACTCGTCTGGGTAGCCTTCGATCCGGTGTGGCTGCGCAAGGCCGTCATCGCGGTGCTGATCCTCTTCGTCTTCCTCGAGATCGGCACGTGGATCTTCCACAGCTTGGGCAGTTTCCTGTTCCTACTGCTGCTGGCCTTCCTCTTCGGTATCGCCCTGGAGCCGATCGTCGGGTTCCTCACCCGCCGAGGGATGAAGCGTGGTCTGGCCACCGGCATCGCCATGCTGACGTTCTTCGTGTGCGGAATCGCCTTCCTCGCCGCCTTCGGCGGTCTGCTGGTGAGCCAGCTGTCACAACTCGTGCAGCAGTTGCCCTCCTTGATCGACTCGCTCGCGGACTGGGTGAGCAAGACCTTCAACAAGGACATCGATCCGCAGGTCCTCGCAAAGCAGTTCAACATCTCGTCAGCCCAGATCGCCAACTGGGCAAGTGGCCTGGCAGGCGGGGTCCTGGGCATCATCTCCAGCGCAGTCGGGCTGGTTTTCCAGGGCTTCACGATGCTTCTGTTCGCCTTCTACTTCTCCGCAGATGGTCCCAGGCTCCGGCGTACGATCGCGTCCTGGCTACCTGCTCGTCAACAGCGGATCTTCGTGACCGTCTGGGACATCACCGTTCAGAAGACCGGGGCGTTCGTCGTGTCCCGGCTGCTGCTCGCCCTACTTTCGGCTTTCTTCATGTCGATCTTCCTGTGGCTCATCGACGTCCCCTACTGGTTGCCGTTGGGCCTGTTCACCGGCGTCGTCAGCCAGTTCATCCCCACCATCGGTACCTACTTGGGTATCGCGCTGCCCTGTCTGGTTGCGGTGTTCAACGATCCGCTGGACGTCGTGTGGATCATCATCTTCGGCACCGCTTACCAACAGATCGAGAACTACTTCTTCTCCCCGAAGATCTCCGCCAAGACCCTCGACATCCATCCGGCCATCGCCTTCGCGTCGGTCATCATCGGCGCGGCTCTCTTCGGTGCTCTCGGGGCACTTATCGGCATCCCACTGGCGGCGGCTCTCACCTCCATCGTGCAAACCTTCGGCAAACGCTACGAACTCATCCCGGAGCTTCAGGAGTCGCGGCGGGCGAAGGCGAGCGGCGAACGGCGGGAAGAGGCAGCCGCCCTGGCCGGGGACAACTATGCCCCCCTGCCGGAGGACTGACTGGTCCGAGGACTGACGAGCCCAGTTGCGGGTCGTTCAGAAACCCAACCGTTTGAGCTGCTTCGCGTCGCGTTGCCATTCCTTGGCGACCCGAACATGAAGGCTCAGATACACCGGTGTGCCAAGGAGGCGTTCGATCTGGCCGCGGGCATCGGCGCCTATCTGCCGAAGTCGAGAGCCACCCTTGCCGATGATGATCGGCTTCTGGCTCTCCCGCTCGACGTGGATTGTGGCATGTACATCGAGCAGGGGTTTCTCGACCGGTCGATCCTCACGGGGGTTCATCTCGTCCACGGTCACGGCGATGGAATGCGGCAACTCCTCCCGCACGTCCGCCAGGGCGGCCTCCCGGATCAGTTCGGCCACCAGCGTCTCCTCAGGTTCGTCGGTGAGGACACCTTCGGGGTACAACGCCGGACCCGATGGCAGGGCCGCGGCCAAGACTCCGGCGAGCACGTCGATGTTCTCGCCCGAGACGACCGACACCGGCACCACTTCATCGGGTACCAGCCCCACTGACTCGCACATCGCGCTGCCCACGGCCAACGCCTCAGCCCCCGCCGATCGATCGACGAGATCCATCTTCGTGAGAATCAGGACCACACGCTGGGCACCCAGTTTGGCGATCTCAGACGCCAGGTAGCGGTCCCCTGGGCCTGGTCGCTGATCGGCCGGTAGACACAGCCCGACAACATCGACCTCCGCCCAGGTGGTGCGCACGAGGTCGTTGAGACGCTCCCCGAGCAGGGTTCGAGGCTTGTGCAGACCAGGGGTGTCGACGAGGATCAACTGTGCGTCGTCCAGATTCACGATGCCTCGTACCGCATGACGGGTCGTCTGCGGGCGGGGCGAGGTGATCGCGACTTTCTGACCGACCAGGGCGTTCGTCAGGCTCGACTTGCCCACATTGGGGCGCCCCACCAGGCAGGCGAAACCTGCGGCATGGGTCACGTGGTGACTTCCTCGACCACGTCACCGGCGGCGTTGCACACGAGGTAGAGCACTCCGGACCCACCGAGGTCCCGGACACACGTGAGAGATGCCTCCTCCACCACCGGCACGTCGCACACCACGACCACCGCCTCGACTCCTCTGGCCCCCGCGCCGGCGGCCTGTGCGACCGCCGCCTGAACTGCCGTGAGCTCCAGCGATGGCAGGTCCACGGCGGCGCCGGTGTACGTCCGTCCGGTGTCATCCCGCACCGCCGCCCCGGCCTCGGCCTTGACCCGGGTCTTCGCACCGCGGGCCAGGGTCACCAGTTTCGCGTTCTCAGCATTCATCGGTTGCTCGCCATCGCCGTCTCCTCAATCCTCATCGACCTTGCCGTAGTGGGTGACCCTGACGGTCGAGACGCGGTTCCGCCGGCCTTCGGCCGTCTCAGCCGTCAGCAGGTAGCCATCGACCTCGGCTCGACTGCCGGGAATCGGGACCAGACCGAGCCGTCGCGCCAGCAGCCCTCCGACCGTCTCCACCCCCTCGGCCTCCATCGAGATGTTCATCCCTGTGTGCTCAGCCAGGTCGTCGATGGGCAAGCGTGCCGACACCCGGAAATCTCCCGGACCCAACTGCTCGAACGCGGCGATCTCCGTCGTGTCGTACTCATCGACGATCTCCCCGACGATCTCCTCGAGGATGTCCTCCGCCGTCACAAGCCCTGCCGTTCCACCGTACTCGTCGACCAGGATGGCCAGATGGGTGCGCGAGGCCTGGAACTCCCGAAGCAGATCATCGGCCCGTTTCGAGTCGGGCACCAACATCGCGGGCCTCATCACATTGGCGACGATCTCCCTCTCCTCGGCCTCATCGTCCTCGTATATCCGCTGCATCAGGTCCTTGACGTGCACGACGCCGACGATGTCGTCCAAGTCCTCACCGATCACCGGAATGCGGCTGAACCCCGAGCGAAGTGACAATGACATCGCCTGCCGGAGTCGCTTGTCCCGCTCGATCCACACCATTTCGATCCGGGGCACCATGAGTTCTCGGACCAAGGTGTCACCCAGTTCCAGGACCGAATCCATCATCCGTTGCTCGTCCGGTTCGATCACGGCCTCCTTGCCGGCGCGATCGAGCAACTCTCGAAGTTCCGCCTGGGTCGCGAACGGCCCTTGGCTGAAGCCCTTCCCGGGAGTGACAGCATTGCCGATCAAGATCAACAGACTCGTGATTGGGCGCAACAGCCGGGTGAGTGCGCTCGCGAGACCGGCGGTCGAAAGCGCCAGGGACAGACTGCGTTGCTGCCCCAAGGTGCGTGGACCCACTCCGAGCAGCACGAAGTTGGCGGCACCCATGATGACCGTGGTGAGCAGCAGATCCCACCCGGGTGACACCCCGACGTGGCCGAGGACCAAGAACACCAGCAGCGTCGGCACCACGGTGAGAACGATCCGGAGGAAGAGCAGCGAGCTCACATACGGTGCCGGGTCGGATGCGATCCTCACCAGACTGTTCGCGCCGCGACGGCGCTCGTCGAGCATCTCCTCGGCCCTCGCCCTGCTGACCCGGCCGATGGCGGTCTCCACTGTCACCAGCACGGCCGCCAACAGTTCGACGGCGACTGCCACGACCACCGCGACAATGTCGGGGCCGGTCATCGCTCCTCGCCGTGCGCCATCCGGACAAGGGCGTTCCACTCCGCCACGAGACGGTTCTGCAGGCCGAACATGAGCCTTTCCTCGTCGGGCTCGGCATGGTCGTAGCCGAGTAGGTGCAGCACCCCATGGGTCAGCAGGATGCCGATCTCATGCCTCTCCGGGTGACCCGCCTTCTGCGCCTGCGAGGCGGCGACCTGCGGACAGATCACGATGTCCCCCAGCAGCCCTTCCACCGGCGGCTCGTCGTCTCGGGGCGGCCGCAGCTCGTCCATCGGGAAACTGAGCACGTCGGTCGGGCCGGGTTCATCCATCCAGGTGACGTGGAGGTCGGTCATGGCCACCTCGTCGACGAACATGATCGACAGTTCGGCCTGCGGATGGATGCGCAGTCGGTCCAGCACGAACCGGGCCTGCTCGGCCACCGACACCTCGTCGACCTCGGCGTTCGACTCGTTGATCACCTCGATCATCGCGGCCCGCCCGCCCGCGGCGGTCGGCGCTGTCCAGCCGAGCCCTGCTGGTGTCCCTGCACCTGCTGGTCGTAGCGGCCATAGGCGTCCACGATCCTGCCGACGAGTTTGTGTCGCACGACGTCTCGGCTGGTCAAGGTGCAGAACTTGACGTCGTCGATGTCCTCCAGGATGCCCTGCACGATGCGCAAGCCGCTGTTGGTCCCCGACGGCAGGTCCACCTGCGTGACATCTCCGGTGACGACCATGGTGGAGCCGAAACCAAGACGGGTGAGGAACATCTTCATTTGTTCCGGGGTGGTGTTCTGCGCCTCGTCGAGAATGATGAACGCGTCGTTGAGGGTTCGGCCACGCATGTAGGCCAGTGGCGCGACCTCGATCGTCCCCGAGGTCATCAGCCGCGGGATCTTGTCCGGGTCGATCATGTCGTGCAGCGCGTCATACAGCGGTCGCAGGTAGGGGTCGATCTTCTCGCTCAGGCTGCCCGGCAGGAATCCCAGCCGCTCACCCGCTTCGACCGCCGGTCGGGTCAGGATGATCCGATTGACGTTCTTGGACTGCAGCGCCTGCACCGCTTTCGCCACCGCCAGGTACGTCTTTCCCGTTCCAGCAGGTCCGATACCGAATACGATCGTGTGCGCGTCGATGGCGTCCACGTAATGCTTCTGATTGAGCGTCTTCGCCCTGATGGTCTTGCCCCGTGAACTCAGGATGTTCGAGGTGAGTAGTTGCGCGGGGCCGACGTCACCGTTCTCCCGCAGCAGACCGACGCTACGCTCCACGGCCTCGGAACTGAGACCCTGGCCTGAACGCAGCACGACCAGCAACTCGGCGAACAGCTGTTCGGCCAGGACGACGTCGTCCTCTGGACCAGTGATGCGGATTTCGTTACCGCGAACGAAGAAGTCGGCGTCGGGGAGCAACCGCTCGAGCAGGTGAAGGTGCTCGTCACCCGCACCCAACATGGCCACCATGGGCTGGGATGAGGGAATGACGACGGTCGCCGAGGCGTGGGATTCAGACATGTCTACCCACCATGGTAGGCAAGAATCATCCGGGCGGCCATGACAAGTGTCGGCCTCCGAGCAGGTGGACATGCACATGGTGAACGGTCTGGCCACCGTCGGGACCGGTGTTGATCACCAGCCGGTGACCACCGTCCAGGTGTTCGGCTGCCGCGATGTCGGTGGCGGTGCGAACCATCAGGCCCAGAAGTTCCGGGTCGTCGGCGGTGAGCGCGGCGACATCTCCGAAGTGCTCCCGCGGAATGACCAGCACATGCGTGGGCGCCTGCGGATTGACATCGCGGAACGCCACGATCCGGTGGTCCGAGTACAGGATCTCCGCCGGGATGTCCCCGGCGGCCAACTGGCAGAAGAGGCAATCTGTCATGGGGACATCATGTCGTCCGGGGTGCCGACCTCGCTGATCAGGGGGTTGAGGCGCGACAGCCGACCGGTTGCGGCGGCGACCAGGGACACGGCTACCGCACCTGCTGTGGACGTCCGCATGACGGTCGGACCCAGCCCGACAACTCGAGCCCCTGCGTCGGCGAATGCGGCCACCTCGTCGCTGGTGAGCCCGCCTTCCGGGCCGACCACGATCACCACCTCCGCCGGGTCACCGGAGGGGGGGAGTTCGGCCACCAGCGGCTGCGGAGCGGTCTCGTGCAATACGAACGCGAGATCCGTGGCCGCCACAGCAGCCACCGCCTCCACCGTTCCCCAGGGGCCAACCAGGTCGGGCGTCCGCGTGCGACGGGACTGTTTGGCCGCCTCCCTGGCGGTGCGCTCCCAACGTGCCAGCCCTCGCACAGCCCGATCTGCGTCCCACCGGGCCACGCATCGACTCGCCTGCCAGGCCGCGATGTGGTCGACGCCGACTTCGGTCAACAACTCGACAGCGGAATCCGCCCGATCTGTCTTCGGGAGCGCCTGGATCACGGTGATCTGCGGCCGGGTCGCAGGTTCGATCCCGACCTCGAGGACCCGAACCCGAATGTGGCCACGACCTGAACGCCCCGCGACCTCACCGCGAAGCCAGTTGCCTGCACCGTCGGCGATGACCAGCACCTCGCCGTCACGGTGTCGCCGGACCGTCGAGGCGTGCCGCGCCTCGTCCCCCTCCAGATCGAAAACATCGCCGGGGACGACACCGACGAATCCGCCATCGTGCAGGTAGACCGGGAAGGTCCGCCTATTTGCCACCGAAGGCATCCTTCAGCCTGTTGAAGATTCCGGGAGCCTGGGCCTCGTCGAAGCCGGTCGGGCTCTCCTCCTGCCGAAGCGCGGCGAGTTCCTTGAGAAGCTCGGTCTGCCGGGCATCGAGTTTGGTCGGGGTCGCGACCTCGACCCGGACGAGTAGGTCGCCACGGCCGCTGCCGCGCAACCGGCCGACCCCGGCGCCCTTGATGGTCTCAACTGAGCCCGACTGAGTGCCCGGCCGAACCCGGATCTCCACTTCGTCGTCCAAGGTCGGCATCGGGATCGTCGTCCCCAGAGCAGCGGCGGTCATGGGAATCGTGAGCGTGGCGTGGAGGTCGTCACCCTCACGGGTGAAGATCGGGTGCGGGCGCTCGAAGATCTCCACGTAAAGGTCGCCCGCGGGACCTGCTCCTGGCCCGACCTCGCCCTCCCCCGAGAGTCGGATGCGGTTGCCGGTCTCGACGCCGGCAGGGATCTTCACGGAGACGGTACGACGAGTCCTCACCCGCCCGTCACCTGCGCATTCCGGACAGGGGTGCGGACTCAGGGTGCCGAAGCCGTTGCACTGCGGACAGGGACGTGCGGTCATCACCTGGCCGAGGAAACTGCGTTGAACTGACTGGATCTGACCCCGTCCCTGACACATCGTGCACGTGACGATGTCGGTCCCCGCGGACGTGCCCTCACCGTGACACGTCGGACAACCTATGGCGGTGTCCACAGTGATGTCCTTGACTGTCCCGAACGCCGATTCCGGCAGGTCCAGATCGACATGGATCAGGGCATCCTGGCCCCGTCGGACCCGCGGACGCGGACCCTGGGTCGCACCACCGCCACCGAAGAAGGCGTCCATGATGTCGCCGAATCCGAAGCCACCAGCACCGCCGAATCCTGCGCCCGACCCGCCACGCGGGTCGCCCCCGAGGTCGAACATCTGTCGCTTCTCGGGGTCGGACAGCACCTCGTAGGCAGCCGTCACCTCTTTGAACCGTTCCTGGGTCGCGGGATCCGGGTTGACGTCCGGGTGGAGTTCGCGGGCCAACTTCCGGTAGGCACGCTTGATCTCCTCCGGTGTGGCATCCCGCGGAACACCGAGCACCTCGTAGTAATCCACCTGTGCGATTCCGCCTTCGTGTCGTGTCGCGCCCCGTGGCGCGTCAGGTTGGATCGCCGATGATGCGACCCAGGTATCGAGCAACGGCATGGACCGTGCTCATGGTTGCTGCGTAGTCCATTCTGGTCGGGCCGACGACGCCGAGTTGCGCCACCACCCGTTCCGGGGATCCGTAGCCGGACGCCACAACCGAAGCGCTGGAGAGCCCGGAGATCTCGTTCTCAGTACCGATGCGGACCGAGACGGAAGCCACGTCTTTCTGCTCACCGAGGAGCCGCAACAACACCATCTGCTCCTCTAGCGCCGCGAGAACCGGCTCCAGCGCAGAGCCGAAATCCTCGCCGGCGCGCGCAAGGTTGGCGGTGCCGGCGATTAGCACGCGATCGTCCCGCTTCTCGCCAACGGTCTCGGTCAAGGCACTGGCGACAGCGGCTGCGGCTGGTCTGGCGTCGGGATGGGCTCGAGCGGGAAGGTCGGTGAGCAGCGCCGGGACCTCGTCGAAGGCCCGGTCGGCACACGTCTGGTTGACCAGATCGCGCACCTCGGTGATGGCCTCCTCCGAAAGGTCCTGATCGAGTTCCACCAGACGCTGATCCACCCTGCCGGTGTCGGAGATGACGACCACCAGGATCCGCCGCGGTGTGAGCCCGACCACCTCGATGTGTCGGACCGAGGAGCGCTGCAGCGACGGGTACTGCACGACCGCGACCTGATGAGTCAGTTGGGACAACAACTTCACCGTTCTCACAACGGCGTCGTCCAGATCGTGGGCGCCCCCGAGGAAATCATGGATCGCCCGACGCTCCGGAGTGCTGAGCGGGCGCAAGGACGTCATGTGGTCGACGAAGTACCGATAACCCTTCTCCGTCGGAATGCGACCCGCACTGGTGTGGGGGGCGACGATGTAGCCCTCCTCCTCCAGAACCGCCATGTCGTTACGGATAGTGGCCGGACTGACGCCGAGTTGATGCCTGTCCACGAGCGCCTTGGAACCCACCGGTTCGCCGGTGTTGACGTAATCGACCACGAGCGCGCGCAGCACTGAGAGCTTGCGTTCGTCGAGCACCGGGCACCTCCTTAGCAGCCGAGGTCATTGAGTGCCAGTCTACTTGCACCCTGCCGACCCGACAGTTGGTGAGGCCACCAGATGGGCGCGGCGTTGGCGACCGAGTGCCGGCGATCGAAAACCGAGCCTCATGCCGTCAATGACGCTCTAGGATCGGGTGACGCACCTGCTACAGGTCGGAACCAATCGGAGGACCCTTGTCGAACGAACAGCCCCCACCCGGGCCCGACGAACCCCCCACGCCCTCCGAACCGGCCGCTCCGCCAGCAGATCAGGTAGGACCCCCGCCCGGACAGGCAGGGCCGCCGCCTGGACCGCCAGCGCCCCACGGCCAGTACCCCCCCCCCCCCCGCCCCAACCCACCCCTC
>CAYMPK010000098.1:0-353 GCA_964392145.1 uncultured Actinomycetes bacterium
CCACGTGACCGCGGTCTCCTCGCTGTTGGACCTCTCCGACAAGTCGGGGCGCGACGTTGTCGGCCTCGACCCGCATCGGCCGTTCGTGGACGACATCACGATCGCCTGCGACAGTTGCGGCCAGCAGGCGACCCGGGTGCCGGAAGTGATCGACTGCTGGTACGACTCCGGCGCGATGCCCTTCGCTCAGTTCGGCTACCCACACCGAGATGTCGAACTCTTCGCCGAGCGCTACCCGGCGGACTTCGTCTGCGAGGCCATCGACCAGACCCGCGGCTGGTTCTACACCCTGATGGCCGTCGGCACACTCGCGTTCGATCAGTCGTCCTACCGCAATGTGTTGTGTCTCGGTC
>CAYMPK010000098.1:363-9466 GCA_964392145.1 uncultured Actinomycetes bacterium
AGCAAGCACCTGGGTAACGTGCTCGAACCCATCCCGCTGATGGATGCCCACGGAGCCGACGCCGTGCGGTGGTTCATGCTGGCCGCCGGCTCGCCGTGGCAGGCGCGCCGAGTCAGCCACGAGGCCATCGACGACGTGGTGCGCCGGGTGCTGTTGACCTACTGGAACACCGTCAGCTTCCAGTCGTTGTACGGGCGCACCGCGGGCTGGGTTCCAGCTGACGGTGCCGGCGAGACGCCGCTGACCTCCTTGGACCGATGGGCGCTCTCAGAGGCCTCGCGCACCGTCATCGCGGTCACCGAGGCGCTGGAGAAGTTCGACACCCAAGTGGCTGGACGGGCCCTGTCGACCTTCGTGGACGACCTGTCCAACTGGTACGTGCGACGCAACCGCAGGCGGTTCTGGCAGGGGGATCCAGCAGCCCTGGCCACGTTGCACGAGTGCCTGCACACAGTCACCCTGCTGATGGCCCCCTTCACTCCGTTCATCACCGACCGGGTCTGGTCGGATCTGTTCGCCGCGACGACCGGGATCGAATCGGTGCACCTGGCCGACTGGCCACAGCCGGATCCGGCTGCGATCGACGAGAACCTCTCCGCGGACGTCGCCGCCGTCCGATCGCTGGTGGACCTCGGGCGATCGGCGCGAGCCGAGTCCGGAATGCGCACCCGCCAGCCCCTTGGACGCGCTCTGGTCTCGTCAGGCCGGTGGGCCGGACTGCCGGACGACCTGAAGGCGCAGTTCCTCGACGAGGTCAACGTGTTGGAGGTGTCGCCGCTGACCCGCGATGCCGGTGACTTGGTGGATGTTGCGGTGAAGCCCAACTTCCGAACTCTCGGGAAGCGGTTCGGCAAGCGAACCCCGTCGGTCGCGGCCGCGGTCGGAGCCGCGGACCCGGCAGCGTTGGCGGCCGCGGTGCGGGAAGCCGATGTCGCGATCGTGACCGTCGACGGCGAAGACATCCCCTTGACGGCTGAGGACCTGCTCATCACGGAGCGACCCGTCGAGGGCTGGTCGGTGGCCGCCACCGAGGGCGCGACCGTCGCCTTGGACCTGGAGTTGACCCCGGAACTGAGCAGACTCGGCGCCGCCCGGGAAGTCATCCGCGGGTTGCAGGAGGCCCGCAAGCGGGCCGGGTTGGAGGTCTCCGACCGAATCGTGGTGGTCTACCGAACCGACGACGAGGAACTGGCATCGGCGCTGACCACGCACGGCGACGCTATCGCCGAGGAGATCCTCGCGGTGTCCTTCTCCGCCGGGGATCCGAGCGGGGACGACACCCTCGCGGATCTCGACCTGGACTACGAACTTCGCCGCGCCGTCTGAAACCACTCCCCGATCCGCGCTGGCCGGAGGACTCAGACGGGCGGGGGCAGATCGACCGCGGGTCCCCGAGGTGCCGGTGCCGGCGTCCCTGGCCGGAAAGGTGGCGGCGGACCCGGCCTGGCAGGGGCCCCCTGGGTTGTCGGCGGCACCGGGGCGGACACGGGGGGCCACGGCGCAGTCGGCTGCGGTGAGCCGCCGAAGCCAGTCGATGCTGGAGCAGCAGGCTGCGGTTGACTGGGCGACTGCGCCGGCGGGGTTGACGGTGCAGGCTGGGCGGCGGCCGGATTGGCGGTCACCGGCGGCGCGAACGGGTCGACCTGCCGCGGAGCACCGGGGGGCGTCGGCGCCTGTTGCGCAGGTGCCGGGGGCGCCATAGAGGGGGCCCACGCCTCGGGCGGTGGTGGCGCACTCGGCTGCCCCGGTGGCGGCTGTTGAGGAGCGGCGGGCTGCGGGCTCGGCGGGAACGCCTGGCTCGGTGGCGAGGTCGGATGCGCTGGCGGGTGCGGGTTCGGCGCAGCCCCTCGTGGGTCTTGGGGCGGAGCCCCCTGACCCGGCGGTGGCGACCAGGACGGCGTCGGCGGGATCGGGCGCTCAAACGCAGGCACCGGACGACCCGTGATGTCGATGACCGACCGGTCGGCCTGCCCCGTCGGGCCGCCGAGCCTGATCAGCATCTGTTCGAGGGCGAGTCTGAGGTCGTACGTCTGGGCTTCCGCAGCGGACGTGGTCTCTGTAACCTGCTGTCGTAGCCGCTGGATCTCGGCCATCATGCCCTCGATGCTGAATTCCACCTGGTCGAGGAAGGCATCCACCTCCTCGACGTCGTAGCCGAGGCGCATTCGGGTAGTGCTGAACACCACCGAGCGCACATCGGCGGGCGACAACGGACGCCCGCGCCCCGCTGGCGTCCCCGTAGTGACCTCTCCCGCCATGACGACTCCGCTCCCGGTCAACTAGAACCTTCCAGCGATCGCGATCGCGACCTGTAGAAGTATGAACAGAACAATGAACGCCAGGTCGAGCGCCACGCCGCCGATCTTCAGCGGCGGAATGATCCGCCGCAGCAGGTTCAGGGGCGGATCGGTCAGGGTGTAGACACCCTCGGCCAATACCAGCACCGGGCCCTTGGGCGTCCATTCACGAGAGAACGTCTGGACCAGGTCGAGGACGAGTCGGGCCAGCAGAATCAGCAGGTAGAGCCACAGGATTGTGGCAATGACCTGCCCAACACTCGACACGACTCAGCCCGGATCCGCCCGTGGTCAGCGATCGGCGACATCGGCGCCGACCTGCTCACGCGCCAGGTCGGTAACGTCGATGCCCTCGGGCGAGAGCAGGAAGACCTTCTGCGTCAGCCGCTCGATCACACCGCGCAGGCCGAAGACCAGTCCGGCGGAGAAGTCCACGATCCGCTTCGCATCCGCATCGCTCATCGAGGTCAGATCCATCAGGACGGGCGATCCGCTGCGAAACTCCTCGCCGATGCGGCGGGCGTCGTTGTAGGTGGTGGGCAGGATCATCGGCACCCGGTATCCGGGCGTCTCCCGCAACGAGGGAGTCGGCATCGTCTCCTCGACCGCCGCCGCGCCGGACCAGGTGCGGGTGGCCTCGGCTGCCGCCGAATGCTCGCGGACCGCGACCCGGTCAGTGGTACTGCGGCTCGCCTCGGGGCGCTCGGTGCCACTCGTGTCGGTGTAGTACTGGTCGTCCTCGACCAGCCCTAGGTAGGTCGCCATCTTGCGGATCGCGCCGGACATCTGTCCTCCTGCGTGGTGGTGTGGTGAACGTTGCTGGTGCCTTTGGAAAACTGCTCGTCTGTACCGATCTCGCCGTCTCGGGTGGGGTCCGTTCGCTGCTCGACCGCTGTGTTGTGAAGGCTACCCGAGCGACGGGCGACTACCCAGCAACGCCGTGCCGACTCTTACGTGTGTCGCGCCGGCAGCTATCGCTGCCTCAAGATCGTGACTCATGCCGGCCGACAGCTGCACCGCTGCCGGGTGCTGGTCCCGCACGCGTTGGGCGACCTCGGCGAGCAGGTCGAACGGTGGCGCCGGGTCGGCGTCGAGCGGGGCCACCCCCATTACACCGAGAAGCTCGAGACCGTCGGTGTCGGCGACCATGTCGGCCAGCTCCTGCACGGCTGCTGGCGCAGCGCCGCCGCGAGCGGGGTCGGGGGCGGGGTCGAGGGAGACCTGGACCAGCACGCCGAGACCGCGTCCTGCCACCGCAGCACCCTTGGCCAGGGCTGTTACCAGACTCGGGCGATCCACGGTGTCCACCTGATCGGCGAACTTGGCGACGTGCTTGGCCTTGTTGGTCTGCAACTGCCCGATGAAGTGCCACACCAACTCGCTGGGGCCCACCTCGGCAAACTTGGCCGCGGCCTCCTGTTGGCGATTCTCACCGATATGCCGGACGCCGAGTTCTGCCAACAGCCGGACGTCGGATGCCGGCCACTTCTTGGTCACCGCGACGAGTTCTACCGAGCCGTCCGAGCGGCCCGCGGCCGAGGTCGCAAGGGCTATCCGTTGCCGCACTCTCGCCAGGTTCTGGGCCAGTTCGATGCGGCGGGATTCCGATTCGGCAGCCGACGGGGAAGAATCCTCGGTCACCGTGACCACCACACGGCAGCGCCCTGGCGGCCGGTGGTGCCGTCACGACGGTACGAGTACAGGTCCGAGGACTCGGCCGTGCACCCGCCGGCCGTCTCCACCCTTATGCCAGCCTCCCCCAGCCGCTCGATCAGGCCGCGTCGGACATCGATACCCGGCTGGCCGTCGGGTGCCGTCGCCCGGCTGGCAGGAGCCGCAGCAGCGGCTTCCGCGGCCCTCTCAGGTGGCACGGGATAGCACGGACCGCAGATCGCCGGTCCAAGTACTGCCCGGATCCGGTGGGGACTCGCTCCCAGTTCGACCATGGTGGTGAGCGCAGCACCGCTGACATCGGACACCATGCCCTGCCAGCCGCTGTGCACCGCGGACACCACCCCCGCATCTGCGTCGATCATGACGAGCGGCACGCAGTCGGCGGCCAGCGCCACCAGTACCAGGTCCGGAACATCCGTGACGAGGGCGTCGACGCCCACGATCTCACCGACAGCGGCATCCCGAACGACCGCGACGTTGGCGCTGTGACACTGGCGCATCATGACCACCGACTCGGCAGCCACCCCAGCGATCGTGGCGATGACAGCCCGATTGGTGGCCACTGACTGTGGGTCGTCACCCACATGGCCGGCGAGATTCCAGTCGTCGAACGGGGCCTCACTGACCCCGCCACGCCGCGAGGTCATCAGCCAGGACGCGGTACTGGCGCTGGAATCCCCCGGCCCACCTGCCGCCACCTGTCCCTCCCAGGCGGTGCGGGCGATCCGCAACGAGTCGAGTTCCGAAGTTGGGTGGTTCATGTCCGCCCTCGCTCGACCCGGTCCGTTACTTGAGGAAGTCCGGGACGTCCAGATCCTCAGACTTGGGTTCGTCGTCAAAGGTCACCTTGGTGGTCACCGGCTTGCTGCTGACGATAGGCGAGTCCTCCACGGCGGCGGCAGCCGGCGCGGCGGGCTCGGTCGCACTGGCACGTCCCGGCTGCTTCCTCGGCAGCGGCTGTCCGCCGTCGAAACCGGCGGCGATCACGGTTACCCGGACCTCGTCACCGAGGGTGTCGTCGATGACGGCACCGAAGATGATGTTGGCCTCGGGATGCGCGGCATCGGCAACCATCTTGGCGGCCTCGTGGATCTCGAACAGGCCGAGATCGCTGCCACCGGAGATGGACAGGAGCACCCCGTGGGCGCCCTCGATGCTGGCTTCCAGCAGTGGACTCGAGATCGCCTCCTCGGCGGCTGCGGTGGCGCGCGAGTCGCCACGTGAGGAACCGATCCCCATCAGCGCGGAACCGGCATCCTTCATCACACTCTTGACGTCGGCGAAGTCGAGGTTGATCAGACCCGGCGTGGTGATCAGATCGGTGATCCCTGAGACGCCTTGGTACAGGACCTGGTCCGCTTGCTTGAAGGCGTCGATGACGCTGATCTTCCGATCGCTGAGGGTCAGCAACCGATCGTTGGGGATGACGATGAGGGTGTCGACCTCGGAGCGAAGTCCATCGATTCCCCCTTCGGCCTGGGTCGCCCGACGGCGGCCCTCGAAGATGAATGGTCGGGTGACGACTCCGATGGTCAGCGCTCCCAGGCCACGGGCGATCTTCGCCACGACAGGTGCCCCACCGGTGCCGGTGCCACCGCCTTCGCCGGCGGTCACGAAGACCATGTCGGCGCCCTTGAGCACCTCCTCGATCTCCTGCGAGTGATCCTCAGCGGCCTGCCGACCCACCTCGGGGTCCGCGCCGGCGCCGAGACCCCGGGTGAGATCTCGACCGATGTCGAGTTTGACGTCCGCATCGCTCATCAGTAGCGCCTGCGCATCGGTGTTGACGGCGATGAACTCGACGCCCTTCAACCCGGACTCGATCATCCGGTTGACCGCGTTGACGCCACCGCCACCGATCCCGACAACCTTGATGACCGCCAGGTAGTTCTGCGGTGAACCCACGTGCTCTTCCTCTCGAAGGTGGTGCGCTACCCGTCGGTCGCGCACCAAAGCCAGGTGTCGTCTGCGGGCGACAATCGCCCACAGACGGGATCCCGCTGTTGCGGGGATATGGGGAAGTTCAAAGCCGTTGCAGCGTAAGGTCGAATCTCAACCTGCACTTGAGACTTAGCGTGCGTCCGTGGCCGGTTCAATGGAGCATCTCCCCTGCTGCGAGACAGACATTACGCACCGGTACCTGGGCAGGACAAGGCGACCCCCCGAGTCTCAAGGAATGTTGGCAGAAGGCTCTGATGCCCGGTGCTCGGAAACGTTCTAAACCGCATCAAGTCTAACTCTGAAGTTCATGTTCAGCGTTGAAGCCCGGTTGGAGTCTCCCCTGAGGTACCAGACGAGCCGGAGCTTCCGGAGTTGGTGCCGGATCCACCCTGACCACTCTGACTGGATCCGTCTGACGTGGTCTGGCTCGTTCCTTGGCTGCCCTGGCCCGAGCCCTGACTTCCGTCCTGGTTGCCCTGACTTGCCTGGCCGCTCGCCTGACTCCCCTGGTCCGAGTTGCTACCGGCCTGGGCCTGTGACTGGTCCGAGCCACCGGAGGACGTGAGCTCGTCCACCACCGACTTGGGCGCAGTGGCCCCGGCCGTGGGGAAATCCGGAGTGGAGACGTCGAACCAACGGAAGCTGACCTCCTGCCCGTCGGAGGACGTCGACCCGTCGGAACTACCCGCCAAGGTGCCCTTGGACGTCAGCATGGCTGCGAGCACCTTCGCCTTCAGCTCGGACCGTTCGGCGGTCCCCCAGTTGACCATGCGCACCAGGTTTCCATCGGACAACTGCCAGCGGGAACTTGCTGATGTCCAGGGGCTTGCCGGAATCCGAGCCCGATCCTCCGCCAGAGTTCTGTCCCGATGAGTCCGAGTTCTCGCCGGGCTCGCGGAGCCGGAGGCGAACCTGATCCCCGGTGACCACGATCGCCTCCACCTGCTCGCGCAGCTGTGGCGGTAGGGCAGCGGCCACCGTGACGGCCGCCTTCATCGAGTCACCGTCACCCGCTACCAACACCGGCTGGTCCGTCGGCAGATCCGGGGTCGAGGCGAACCGAACCCCGAACCGATCGACGAGGTCGAGTCCCGCGTCCGACGCGGCGATGGCAACGGCCGATCGCGGAACGACCTCGACCGCCGCCGTGTGGGGCCAGGAACGGGTCACCTCGGCATGCTCGACACCGGGCAGCGACTCCACGCGGGCGGCCGCTGCGGCGGTGTCCAGGGTCAGCAGCGGCTCGCCCTCCGGGATGGCCGCGGCGGCGCGTACATCGGCTTCCGAGAGGGGGCCGAGGCCGGTGAAGCGTAGTGAGGTTGTCGTGAACCACGGCGAGTACAACAGAGCCCAGGCAGCCACCAGCACCAGGACAAGGACAGTTGCCACAGCCAGGATGAGACGTGTCAGCCAACGACGCTTGGCGGACTTGACGCTGCCTGAACGGGTCCTGTCTCCGCTGCGGTTGGGGCTGGTGTCCCCTGCTTCACCTGCCAGCAGTGGCTCCTCGAGGGTGTTGCTCACCGCGCCTCCTCCCTGATCTGGAGCAGATCGAGCACGGTCGGAGCCATCAGCGAGACGTCGCCCTGGCCGATGGTCATGATGATGTCGCCCGGTCGGGCCAGCTCGACCAGGCAGGCCGGCACGGCTGCCGAGGATGGCTCGAAGATCACGTGTTCAGGCGCCAGCGGTACGTTCGCGGCCATCGTTTGGCCGCTTGCGCCCGGAATCGGCTCTTCACCGGGGGCGAATACCTCGAGCACCACCACCTCGTCGGCCAGCCCCATGGCCTCGCCGAACTCCTTCACGAACATCGCGGTCCGGTAGTAGTGGTGCGCCTGGAAGGCGATCACTACCCGACCGTCGCCGGCTACCTCGCGCGCCGCCCGCAAGGTCGCGTCCACCTCCGTGGGGTGGTGGGCGAAGTCGTCGTACACCCGGATACCGTCCGCCTCACCCCGGAAGTCGAACCGGCGACGGGTGCCGGCGAAAGCCTCCAATCCGGTGGCGGCGTCGGCGGCCGAGTAGCCGAGACCTATCGCGGCCGTGAGTGCGGCGGTGGCGTTCAGGGCGTTGTGCGCTCCTGGCACCTGCAGCGTGATGCGTGGCGAACGGACGCCGCGGTCGGCCACATCGAAGGTCCAACCGGCACCGGAACGCTCGTGCACCTCTACCCGGAAGTCAGCGTCCTCGGAGAATCCGTATGTTCGCATGTCGACGCCGGCCGCCCGCGCCACCTCGACGATGCGGCGGGTCTCCACGTCGTCGATGCATGCGACCACGAAGCCGCCACGTGCTCCGATATCGAGGGCGAACTGGAGGAAGGCCTCGCGCAGGGCATCGAAGTCCTCCCAGTAGTTCAGGTGGTCGGGTTCGACGTTCGTGATGATGCCGACCAGTGCCCCGAGACGCAGGAACGAGCCGTCGCTCTCATCTGCCTCGGTGACGAAAACGTCCCCGGAACCCCGGTGGGCGTAGGCACCGGTCTCGTGCAACTCCCCGCCGATGGCGAAGGACGGCTCGGCGCCACAGTTCTGCAACGCGACTGTCAGCATCGAGGTGGTCGTGGTCTTGCCGTGGGTGCCGGCGACGGCGACCCCACGGCTGCCCCGCATCACCAGAGCCAGGGCCTCGGACCGGTGAAGGATCGGCAACCCGCGACGCAACGCCTCCAGCAGCTCCGGGTTGTCGTCCTTGATGGCGGTGGATCGCACCACCACCGTGGCCTCACCCAGGTTATCCGCGCTGTGTCCGACGTGGATATCTGCTCCGAGCGCCTTCAACGCCAACAACCGGCGGGAGTCTTTGGCGTCGCTCCCACTGACCTTCGTGCCTTCGGCGAGCAGGATCCTTGCTATCCCGGACATCCCCGAGCCGCCGATCCCCATGAAATGCACTGGACCGGTGGCAAAGCCATCGGTGACGGCGGGATCTGTGCTGTTCTCGGTCATCGAGGTCCTCCTGCGGCCTGAAGCACCATTGTCGCTAACTTGTCGGCGGCGTCGCGTGACCCCTGGGTCGCGGCGCGCCGCCCCATCTCGTCCAACTTCGAGGGGTCGCCAAGCAAACCGCCGGCCAACTCGGCCACCCGGGCCCCGTCCAGCTCCGCGTCCAGCACCAGCACGCCACCGCCCGCAGCGATCACGCCGGCGGCATTTCGACTCTGCTCGCCGTTTCCGATGGGCAGCGGC
>CAYMPK010000099.1:0-7536 GCA_964392145.1 uncultured Actinomycetes bacterium
CGTCGGAGTGTTGTGCCCCGGCGAGATACCTCGCGAGATCGGTCGCCCGGGGCCACCACGGGTCGGCGCCGCGGGTGAGAAGGGCTTCCTGGGCTGCGGCAAGCCCGAGCCAGGCGTTGTCGTCGTAGTAGCGACGACCACGCGGGCGGTTGTCCAGGTACCCGGGACCGGATCGGTAACGGGTCAGCGCGGGCCAAAGTGCGGTCGGCGAGTACCGTCCCGGGCCGCCGCCCGGCTGGGCGAGCCAGCAGGAGGCCCACAGGACTTGGCTCAGCGGCCAGGCGGCAACCGGGCGCCGCCGTCCCGGTTCGTGGACGACGACCTTGTCGCCTCCATCACGGACACACCGCGCGGTCAGTGTGGTCCAGCACACCCGGGCGCGGGCAGCCCACAGCGGATGCTGCTCGTTCATGTCCGAGGGCCTCCAGTTTCCGGTGTCTTGGGTCACCATCGGGATGCGGCGACGATAGCGCCTGGATTCGGACACCCGCGCACCGATCATCAGGTGTTCACTGGTGTGACGGTGGGTCGTCAGGCCACGTGGTACCGAAGGTTGACCATCCCACTCGGGAACACCTGGCTGTCCACGAGTCGCAGTTGCGTCGCATGGGCGATTCGGTGGAACAGGGGCTTGCCCGAGCCGAGCAGGATCGGAACGGTGGTCAACGTCAACTCGTCCACAAGCCCGGCATCGAGGAACTGGCTGATGAGTGTTCCGCCGTCGACATACACGCGGCGGAAACCCCGCTCCTGCCAGCTCTTCACAGCCTCCGCCGGGGTCCTGGCGTAGAACTCGAAGCCCTCACGTGGGCCGAGTTCCCGACGTGTGAACACGTGCACCGGTCGATCGCGGTAGGGCAACTCTGGGAAGTCCTTGATGAAGTCGTATGTCGAGCTCCCCATGGCCACCACGTCGATATCGGCGAGGAAATCGTCGAACCCGTAGTCCTCCCCTTCCGCGCCGGCCGCCATCAGCCAGTCCAACGAGTCTTCGTCGGTGGCGATGTAGCCGTCGACGGAGTGGGCGATGAACACCGAGATGTGCGGCCGGGGCATGGTGCGGATTGTGTCAAAGAACCGGTCGGCAGATGGGTTCGCCGTGCCGCCGCCGAAAGCGCCTCCGCGGTGGGGATCGGGTATTTTCCCTGAAAGACGCGCGGCCACAGTCAAGTGCCGCCCTGCCGACTGGGAGGCGCAAGCGTGGAGTTCGATGACAATCGGGTCGATACCTCCGGCCTCGACGACCGACGCGGCAGCGGAGGTGGCATCCCGGGTGGAGCGATCGGGGCCGGGGTGGGCGGCCTCGGCGTCATCGGCCTGATCATCGCGCTGCTGCTGGGCATCGACCCCAGCACGCTCACGGGGGCCTCCCAGCCCCAGATCGCCGCGCCGAACTCCACCTCCAGTTCGGCCGCATCGGGCAATCTGGCCGCCCGATGTTCAACGGCTGAAGCCATCGCCACCCAGGACGACTGCTTCGTCCTGAAGTCGTTCAACGAGACGAACGAGGTGTGGACGCAGGAGTTCGCGCGTACCGGTCAGCAGTACCGGCAGCCCAGGTTGGTGTACTACTCCGGATCGGTGCAGACGGGCGGATGTGGTTCGGCGACCTCTGCATCTGGGCCCTTCTACTGCCCGGGTGACCAGCGCGTCTATATCGATCTGAAATTCCTGAACCAGTTGCAGCGGAACTACGGAGCGGATGGCCGCTACGCGCAGGCCTACATCATCGCCCATGAGGTCGGCCACCACATCCAGAACATCACCGGGATCGAACGACAGGTGCGTCAGGCGCAACAGCGCAACCCGCGGCAGGCGAACGCCCTCAGCGTCAAAATGGAACTCCAGGCGGACTGCCTGGCGGGGGTATGGGGTCGGCTGGCGAATGACAACGGCAACGTGAAGATCACCCAGGCCGACTACAACGAGGCGCTCAATGCGGCATCTGCGGTGGGTGACGACGCGATCATGTCCAGCGCGGGGATGAGGGTCAATCCGGAGAAGTTCACCCACGGGTCGTCGGCCCAGCGCCAGCAATGGTTCGACCGCGGCTACAGCCAAGGCTCGATGGCTGCCTGCGACACCTTCAGCAGCGCCTGATCCGCGGTCGTCCGGCGATCACCTGGCAGTCGGGCCTGTCACCGGCGGAACGTCGGGCACCGTGAGGTAGTCGGTGGGTGGTGGCTGCAGCGTCGGCTGATCCGCAGGTGGTGGATCGCTTGGGTAGGTGGGGTCATTGGGGGTCGTCGAGGTGGGGGAGTCCAGCGGCGCTGACGTCTCCGGCGGCTGATACGTCGTCACCGGACTGTCAGGGGTGGCGAGAGTCTGTTCGGGCGCTGGTGTCTCCTGGGCCTGGCTCGCCTCCGGCACCAGTGGGGTGGCAGCCACCGCCAGCCTCTGCACTCCCGTCACGGCGATCGCCACCGCAGATGGAACACCGCTGCCTGCACCGGATGGCGCCGGGGCGGCCTGCGTGCTCGTCACCGCCGTTGGTGCCTGTGACGCCTCAGCCATCACCTGCTGCACGTTCCCCTCGGCCAGCGGTCCGACAGAGAATCCCACTGCCAACAACGCAATGAGCACGCCGGCCGCGGTGGCCCCGACGAGCAGAAGCCTGCCTCTACGCGCTGGTGGGCGCGGCCAGCCTTGGGAGTCGAATGGTCGACGACCCGCGTCGAGGGTCGATGCCCGGGAGGCCGAGGCGTCGGAGAAGACCCGCTCGCGAAGTCCGGTCGGGGCAGCGGCGATGGGAAGGGCGCTGGCCATGGCGATCTCCAGCATCGCCGACTTCTTCACCTTCGAGCACTCGTCGCAGTCGTCGATGTGGCGGGCGACCCTCTTTCGGGTAAGGGCGTCGAACCCCTCGGCTCGGGCCACGATTGTCCTCAACTCGGGACAGGCGCGCCCGCCGCTTCGGAACATGACCAACGCGCCGATGCATCGCTGCAGTTGCCCGCGTGCGCGGGATACCCGAGCGGAGGCGTTGTTCGTGTTCACCCCGAGCGCGGCCCCGATCTCGGCTGCATCGAAGTCGTGGCGCATGGCGAGCTCGATGACTTCGCGATCGTTGTCGTTGAGGCCGGGTAGGGCCGCAGACACAAGGCTCGCCGCTTCCGCGGCACCGAGGCCCGCGTCGAAGTCCACGTCAGCGCCGCTCATCTCAGGTGAGTCCTCGAGGGGGGCGACATGTGCCGCGCGCCGGTGGTAGTGCATGCACTCATTGCGGCAGATGGCATAGAGCCACGGCCGAAGTCGCGAGGGATCTCGCAACTGACCCATCCTCGAAGCAGCCAACAGGAAGGTGTCCGACACCGCGTCCGCCGCGGCATCGGGGTTGCGTAGCAGAGTGATCGCGTAGCTGTAGAGCCGATCGCTGTAGCGGTCATACATGTCGCCCAAGGCAGACGTGTCACCCGCCAGCAGGGCTTGCACCACGTCCGCATCCGTGTTCGACTGCGGGCCCATAGGAGCAACGCTACGCCGCCGAAAGCGATCAGCGCCACATCCGGAACGCCCGGTTCCGATCGTGTCGGCCCGGCCATCGGCCGCAGGTCGAGATCGAGCATGGCGCAGACCTCTCGCGTCGGGGGCCACGGAGGCCCGGGCGTCGTTCACATAGGTAGGAGGCTGCAGGTGGTTCGTGCCAACACTTTTCGTGGTGTCAGTTGTTGCCCCGATCACGCACCGACGAATCCCCCCCGCTAGCCGAAGGTGGCGGTGAGCGGGGCGTGGTCGCTCCACCGTTCGGCGTAACTCGGGGCACGTCCGACCGTGACCCCGCTGAGCTGTTCCGCCAGTCCCGGAGTGGCCAAGGCGTAGTCGATGCGCCAGCCGGCGTCGTTGTCGAAGGCCTGCCCACGCCACGACCACCAGGTGTAGGGACCGGGACCCGGACCGGAATGCCGGCGACCGAGGTCCACCCAGCCACTGCGTCGCCAGCGATCCAGGTACGCCCGCTCCTCTTCCAGGAATCCGGCCTTGCCGATGTTCCCACGCCAATTCTTGATGTCGTCCTCCGTGTGGGCGACGTTGAGATCCCCGCACACGAGAACATGCCCGCCCTGCTGTCGGGCCTCGCGGGAGAGCACGCGCAGCCGCCGGGTCATGGCATCCAGGAAGCGGTACTTTTCCGACTGCCTCTCGGTCTCCGCCTCGCCGGTGTGAACGTAGACCGACACGAGGCGGAGGGCCCCGAATGCGGTCTGGGTAGTCGCCTCCACCCAGCGCCCGGAGTCGGCGAACTCTCGGGAGCCGATTCGGGTGCGGATGTCAGTCAGTGGACTCCTGGCGACCACGGCCACCCCCGCTCGACCAGCTGCCGCACTTGGCGCGTGCGCCACGTGCCAATCGCCGAGGCCAGCCTCGGCGAGCACGTCTCGCAACTGCTCATCCGACGCCCGCACTTCCTGCAGCAGTAGTGCATCCGAGCCGTTTTCGGAGAACTGCCGGAGGCCGCCCCGACGATGAGCGGCCCGGATCCCGTTGACGTTGGCAGAGGTCGCGGTCAGCACGCCCGCGACGATAGCGGACCTAGCCGAGGACCTGATCCACGTGGCACCAGCGCCAGGACTCACCTGGTTCGATACTTCGCATCACCGGGTGTCCGGTCTGCTCGTAGTGACGCATGGAGTGTTGGCTCACCGAGGATTCGCAGCAACCCCGGTAGCCGCACGTCAGACACATCCGCAGGTGGACCCAGGTGGTTCCGTCGGCCAGGCAACCATCACATGCCAGCTCGATGGGCATCGGCAGGTCTGCGGCAGCTTGCAGGTGTCTGCACTCCGACGTCAGCGCCCGGGGTACCCGGAGGATCCCCATCCGTCGGGTTCCCTCCGACTCTGCGTTGTCGAGCATGGCCTCCTCGACGTCCAGTAGCTGGATGACGCTCCGGATCACGTCGTCATCGAATCGGCCCTGGTCCCGGGCGGAGATCACGGCTCGGCGTTCAGCAAGGAGCATCTGCAGTCGAATCCTCGTGTAGGCCTCGATCGGGGTCTCGGCGGATCCTTCGACGGCGAGACGCTCCCACGCGGCGTTCCGGCGGTCCTCGGTGCGGGCAGCAATGCGGTCGAGCACTTCCGCGGGGGCGTCGTCACCGTGGCGATCGAGATCCTCGGCGCCAGCCCGGTTCGCCCGCTCGATCAACACCGCACGTTGCAGTGTCATAGCAGCCAGGTCGGGTGGGGCGAGTCGCATTCGTCGCACGAGCCAGGGA
Organism: uncultured Actinomycetes bacterium; assembly: GCA_964392145.1. Taxonomy (GTDB): domain Bacteria; phylum Actinomycetota; class Actinomycetes; order S36-B12; family UBA10799; genus JACJWR01. The sequence continues at coordinate 5,216 of CAYMPK010000099.1, forward strand.
AGGGACAATCCCTGCGCCAGCAGCGTGCCCACGACCACGACGAAGGCGACGAGCAGCAGGATGGCTCGGTACGGGACATCCATGGGAAGGATGAGCGCGGCGGCCAAGGTGACGACTCCTCGCATCCCGGCCCAAGAGATCACCGTCAACTCACGCCATTTGGGGCGCGAGCCTCGGGCCAGTAGCCTGGAGACGAGGCCGCCGCCGAACACCCAGGCGACCCGCGCCAGGATGCAGGTGAGGAAGACGCCGACCGTCACCAGCGCGATTCTGACCCAGGGCTGTCCGCTGCTATCGACCTGCTCGAGGATGTCGCGGAGCTCCAGTCCGATGAGCAGGAACACCCCGTTCTCAAGCACGAACGCGACGGTTCGCCAGTTGCTCTCGGTCGTAATTCGAGCTGTGCCCGATTGGACGAGCGGAGTCGTGTGGCCGACATAGAGTCCGGCGACCACGACCGCCGTGACACCCGACGCGTGGATCGCCTCGGCCGGTAGGTAGGCGAGGAATGGAATGGTGAAGGAGAGGGCGGTGTCGAACGCGGGGTTGGAGATGCGCCGTCGCACTTTCGTGTAGACCCAGGCGACCAACAAGCCGACGACGACCCCGCCACCCGCTGCCAGGACGAACTCCATGCCCACCTGCAGGGCCGTGACGGTACCGGCCAGCGCCGCCAGTGCTGCGCGCAGCGCGGTCAACGCGGTTGCGTCGTTGACGAGGCTCTCGCCCTCCAGGACCTGGACGATGCTGCGGGGCATCCCGACTCGTCGCGCGATCGCGGTCGTTGCCACCGCATCCGGCGGTGCGACCACCGCCCCCAGGGCGAAACCGGCCGCCAGCGGAAGGCCAGGCAGGAGCCACCACGCGGCAAAGCCGACCACGAGGGTGGAGAAGATGACGAGTCCGACCGACAGCGAGGCGATGCTCTTCCGATTGGCGCGGAAGTCGACGAACGAGGTGTTGACGGCTGCCGAGTAGAGGAGCGGTGGCAGGATGCCGACCAGAATGATCTCGGGTTCCAATCGGAAACTGCCGACGATGTCCGCCAACGACACTGCGATGCCGACGACGATCAGCAGAAGTGGGGCGGAGAGTCGGTACCTGCTTGCTATGGCGGACACGGCCACCACCGTCAGCACGGCAGCAACGATGAACGCGGCGGTCTCCACAGTCGAATCTTGGCAGCGAAGCCCCGACGTTCGGGGCGACTATCGGGTGAAAACCACGGCCATCAGCGGTCTGTGCCGTCCGTTCCCTGACCTGCGGCCAGTTCGACGTCGCGAGAGTGATCCGGCACGTAGGTCTGGGTGTCCTTGGGTGGGCGTTCGTAACCCTTGGACGGCGGCCGCTTGGGGAAATCCAGCGCCGGTGGTTCGATATAGGTGTAGGGGATCGTCGAGAGCAGATGGCTGATCGTGTTGATGCGCGCACGTCGCTTGTCGGTGCTGTCCACCACGAACCACGGCGCCGGGCTGACATCCGTGTGGATGAACATGTCGTCCTTTGCTCGGGAATAGTCCTCCCAGCGGGTGACCGACTCGAGGTCCATCGGAGACAGTTTCCAGCGGCGCATCGGATCGTCCATGCGCGAGCGGAAGCGCGCCTCCTGCTCGGCATCGCTGACGCTGAACCAGTATTTGCGCAGCAGGATGCCGTCCTCGACCAACATCCGCTCGAAGATGGGGGCCTGGTAGAGGAAGCGGCGGTACTCCTCCGCGTTGCAGAAGCCCATCACGCGCTCGACTCCCGCGCGGTTGTACCAAGAGCGGTCCAGCAGCACGATCTCGCCGGCAGCGGGCAGATGGTTGATGTAGCGCTGGAAGTACCACTGGGTACGCTCGCGCTCGGTCGGAGCGGGCAGCGCCACGATCCTGGCGACCCGGGGGTTGAGGTACTCCGTGATTCGTTTGATGGTGCCGCCCTTGCCGGCGGCATCTCGACCCTCGAACAGCACCACAACCCTGGCGCCGGTCTGGCGGACCCATTCCTGCATCTCCACCAGTTCCGCCTGCAGTCGGAACAACTCGCTCTCATAGAGCGCCTTGTTCATGCGCTTGGACTTGCCGGACTTGCCGGATTTGCTCTTCTTCTTGGCCATGGTTGCGAGGTTAGCCCGAGTCTCGATCGTTTACCGGCCAGATCGGGTGTAAAACCAGGCGCGCCGCCGTCGGAACCGACGGCCGTGCCCCATCTGCCCGGCCGTGTCGGCACCGCCATGGCCGGCTGTGACCAGCGCTAGTTCGACCGACGCTCGTAGGCGCTGAGGAGGTGGCGCAGCAGGTCGGCGACTTCCTTCAGCGAGCTACCATGCTCAACGAGGT
>CAYMPK010000099.1:7546-9423 GCA_964392145.1 uncultured Actinomycetes bacterium
CGCCAGGTGATCGGGCACAGTTTGGTGGAACACCTCATCGCCGGCGGGAGTGATGCGGGCAATTCGAACCCGCGCGTCGGTCGTGCATGCCTCCGTGGTGGCGTAGCCACGGGAGGTGAGTCGATCCATCCTGGACGTCACGCTGCCGGGGGTGAGGCCGAGGTCCGCAGCCAGGGCGGCCATCGGGCAACCTTCCTCACCGGCGCGGCTCAGGTTCGACAACGTGGCGAAGTCGGAGTCGGTCAGGCCATGGGATTCGAATACTGCGTTCATGGATGCGAGCATGTGCGCACGGATGCGTCCGATCCTGGCCACCACTTCCACCGGCGAGAGATCGAGTTCCGGTTGGCTGACAGCCCAGTCCGCGACCAGACGGTCGATTGAATCCGACACAATACTTTGATATCAAAGTATTACTGTGTTGTCACGGGAGGATCTCATCCGCACGGGCAGCGAGGTAGGCCCTTTGACCGAGAAGCGAGGACACCTGATGCGAGTTGTATTCATAGGCGCCGGCAATGTTGCGACGGCGCTGGCGCGGGCGACGGTCCGCGCCGGGCACCAGGTCACGTTTGCCGTTCGTGACCCTGACTCCGACTCCACCAAGAAAGCCAAAGCCGCTGTTCCGCAAGCCGCAGTCGACCCCATCGGAGCCATCGCTTTGCAGGCCGAGGCCGATGTCGTTGTCCTCGCGACACCGGCCTATGTGGCAGCTGAGGTCCTTTCGTCCCTGGGGTCGCTGGCAGGGGTGACGTTGGTGGACGCGACCAATGCCTTCCAGGGAGTGCCCGACGGCTTCCCGACGATGGCTGCGCTTGTCGCACACCATGCGCCCGGCGCGAACATAGTCAAGTCCTTCAACGTGGTGGGCGCGGAGCACATGGCCCGCCCGGACTTGCCCGGTGGGAGTCGGGTGTTCATGCCCGTCGCCGCCGACGATGATGACGCTCGAAACCTCGTGCTGGAGTTGGCAGCTGATCTCGGCTTCGACGCAGTGCCTGCCGGAGGACTCGACAACGCGACTCTGCTGGAGGATCTGGCCCGACTATGGGGGGTCCTGGCGTTCGGCGGTCTCGGTCGGGGCGTCGCGTTCACCCTGGCCCGGAGCGGCTGATGGCGACCACAGGCGTGGGCGCAGCCGTGGCCGAACGACACTCCGTCTCCACCCTGGAGTTGTTCTTCGACCTGGTGTTCGTCTTCGCGATCACCCAGGTCACCGCGTACATCGCCGGCGAACCCACGGCGGGCGGGCTGGTTCGGGGCATTCTGCTGCTGGGACTCGTCTATTGGTCGTGGGTGGCGTACTCGTGGCTGGGCACCAGCGTCCGAGTCGACCGAGGTCGGATGACGGTCTATCTACTCCTCGCGATGGCGGCCATTTTCTGCGTGGCAGTGCTGATCCCGCAGTGGTTCTTGGGTGGGGCCTGGGCGATTGCCGCGGTGCTGGCCTATGTCGCGGTTCGAGGACTACACATCGCGCTCTACCTGCTGACCGGCAAGAACCTGCCTGAGTTGCGTCGGGCCGCAGTTCGCTTGGGCGTATCGGTTGCCATCGCCGCAGCGCTCCTGCTGGCCGGGGCGTTGATCGGTGGCTCGGTCCAAGTCGTGTTGGTGTTGCTGGCGGTCCTGATCGATCCGGCTGGCGCCTTGGTGGGTGGCGGCGAGGGCTGGCTGCTCGACGGCGATCACTTCGCCGAGCGCCACGGCCTGATCGTGATCATCGCGCTCGGGGAGTCGTTGGTTGCGCTGGGGGTCGCCGCCTCCGGGGTGAGCCCGTCGGTGCAGATCATCGTGCTCTGTCTGGTGGGCGCATTGCTGGCCTCATTGCTCTACTTCGCCTACTTCCGGCGGACGGCGCCGGTGCTGGAGCATGGCCT
>CAYMPK010000100.1:0-7766 GCA_964392145.1 uncultured Actinomycetes bacterium
GCGGAGGACGACGGGGACGAGCGGCTCGACGCTGCTGCCGACGCGATCGCCGAGGGGGACTGGGACGCGGCCGAGTCGGTGTACGCGCAGATCCTCGCGGACAACCCCGCAGACGCGGATGCGAAAGCGGGAACCCTGCTGGTCCGGCTGCAGCGGCGGGTCGACGGGCTCGACTTCACCGCCGTCGTTCAGGCGAGCGACGAGGATCCCGGAAGCGTGGACAAGGCGATCCCAGCGGCCGACGTCGATCTGGCCAACGGTGACGCCGAACGTGGCTACGCCAGGCTCATCCAGGCTGTGCGGCTGGCGGGCGGCGATGATCGGGACCGGGCCCGGGCCGCACTCATCGAACTGTTCGAGCTGGCGCCCCCCGATGATCCAGGGGTGCAGAAGGCCCGACGGGACCTCGCTGCTGCTCTCTTCTGACGGCGTCTGCCACCCGTCGAGTCCCTAACCCTGTCCAGTCCGTGACACGGCAGAGACCATGACCGCCTCGCTGCGCACTGAAGGAATCACGATCTCCGCGGGCTCTCGAATCCTCGCCAGCGGGATCGAACTGGACATCGGTCCGGGTGACCGGGTCGGTGTCGTGGGCGACAACGGCTGCGGGAAGTCGACCCTGCTCCAGGTGCTGGCGGGGCTGCAGCCGCCGGCCGAGGGTGTCGTCATCGTCTCGCCCAGCACAGCGGCGATCGGCTATCTGCCGCAGTTGCGCAGTCAGGACTGCGCGCCCGGGACCACTGTGGCGCAGGTCTTGAGTGCTCGAACCGGGGTCGCGCAGGCGCAGGCGGATTTGGAGTCTGCCGCATTCTCGCTCGCCGAGGGCGGCTCGTCGGAGCCCTATGTCGACGCCCTCGCCCGTTGGGAATCCCTGGGCGGTGCGGACCTGGAGCAGCGGGCGGAACGGGTCCTCGCCGACATCGGTCTGGCCGTGGACCTCGATCGAAGATCGGACACCCTCTCGGGAGGGGAGGCCGCGAGGCTGGGTCTCGCCGCGATCCTGCTCAGCTCCTACGACGTGCTTCTGCTGGACGAGCCGACCAACGATCTGGATAGTGCCGGACTGGCCTGGCTCCGGGCATTCGTGACGACCTCGTCGTCGGCGATCGCAGTGGTGAGCCATGACCGACAGTTCCTGGCCGACGTGTGCACGGGGATTCTCGAGTTCGACCCCGCCTTGGAACGGGTGAGCTTCTTCCACGGGGGCTACGACGCCTGGGTGGTCGAGCGGTCGCGTGCTCGGGCGCACGCCGAGGACGACTACCAACGCTATGAGGAGCGGCGTGCCGACTTGGCCGCGCAGGCGCAGCACGCCCGAGAGTCGGCGGGGCGGGGCTCGCGGCACGCCGACCGTGCCTATCGTTCCGGACGAGTCGACAAGGTCACGCGCGACCGGATGCGTGACGGGGCCACCGGGGGTGGGTCCCGCGCTGGCCGTCTGGAGCGGGCCCTGGATTCGATGGACGAGGTGCGTCAGCCGCGCCGGCAGTGGCAGCTGCGGTTGGGGTTCGCCGGCGGCTCGAGCGCAGCCGACGCGTTGGTGACGCTGCGGAATGCCGTGGCAGATCAGTCGGGTTTCCCGTTGGCGCCGGTCGACCTCACGATTCATCAGGGTGAGCGCGTCCTGCTGCGTGGCGCCAACGGGTCGGGGAAGTCAACCCTGCTGAGGATGATCACAGGTGACCTGAGGCTGCGGTCCGGCACTCGTGGAGTGGGGGTCGGAGTCCACGTGGGTGTGATGGATCAGCTGAGAAGTTATCTGACCACCGACCGAGGCAGGACCGCAGTGGCGGCCGTTCGAGACCGGACCGGGCTCACGGAAGAGGAGTGCCGAACTCTGCTCGCCAAGTTCGGGATCACGGTCGAGGAAGCATTGCGGTCGTGGGGATCACTGTCGGAAGGGGAACGGACCCGGGTGATGCTCTCCGTGCTCACAGTGGCCGAGGACGATCTGCTGGTCCTGGACGAACCGACGAATCACTGCGACATCAACGCAATCGAGGCCCTTCAGTCGGCGCTCATGACCTACCCGGGAGCGCTTGTGGTCGTCAGCCACGATTCCCGGTTCGTCGACGCCCTCAGTTGGACGCGGATCATCGACCTCGACAGTGGTCGCCTCGTCGAGGCATCCACCCCCTGAGGACGACTGCGTCAGGAGTTCCAGCGGTCGCCGAGCACTGTCCGCAGGCGTTCCTCGCGCAGAGCCTCCACCTCCGGCTGATCCAGCGCCGGCAGCTCCTCGCCGATGCACCATCCGAGCAGTGTGTCTGCCAACCGGGGGTTGCGGGCGAGTCCCGGTCCGTGCAGGTAGGTCCCCACGATGTGGCCGGACACGGCACCTTCGGTGCCGTCACCGTTGCCCACACCGGCAAGGACCGTGGCCAGTGGGGCGACGTCCGGCCCTCGATGGGTGGCCCCGCCGTGATTCTCGTATCCGGAGAGTCGAGGGAGGTCCAGCGAGACCGGGTCGGCGGCGAGCTCGCCCACGGCGCGTGCCGGCAGACGATCAGTCCTGATGTCGATCAGATCGAGACCTGGTGCGGGCCGTCCCTGGCCGTCGGGGAAGTACTCGCCCAGGAGTTGGTATCCCGCGCACACAGCCAAGACGGCTGCCCCGTTGTCCACGGCACTGTGGAGGGATCCATCCTCCCTGATCGCACGCGCGGCCGCGGTCTGCGCGGTGTCCTCGCCACCCCCGAGCACGTAGAGGTCACCCGTTGCCGGGATCGGTTCGCCCGCAGCTACTTCGACGACATCGACATCGATACCTCGAATGCGCGCCTGGTAGCTCAGGGCCTGCACGTTGCCGGCGTCGCCGTAGGTGCCCAGCAGCGCTGCATAGATGGAGACGATGCACACGGTCATGGCGACCGCCGGGTGCTGGGGGAGGTTCGGGCATCGCCTCGGGTGCGCAGCCCGAAGAAGGCGGTGTAGGTCGCGGCGCAGTCGATGACATCCAGGGAACGGGCCGCCTCTGGCAGGTCGGCGCGTCGATCGTAAGGATCCTCGAGGATGACGTGGTCGACGCCGGCGTGGGCGAGTCGCACGGCAAGGTCCCGACGGCGATCACCGGACGCGATCACCGTCCGTTCCCCGAGTCGTTCGAACGGGACGTCCCACAGCCAGGAAGGGTCCCGGCCGTCGGCGTCGTTGGCGTTGATGGTGATGATCACCGGAGTGGGTGCAGGGGGCATGACGGAGAGCAGTTCGGTCCAGCTGGCCGGGTTCTTCGCGAGCAGGAGTCGCACCTTCAGAGCGCCGATGTCGCGCACCTCGTACCGGCCGGAGACGCTCGCCACTTGGGACATCCTGCGCACCGACTCGGCGGGGTCGAGCCCAAGAACATCGGTGGCGGCGGCGAGGGCCAGGGTCGCGTTCGCTTTGTTGAAACGCCCGGGCAGTTGCAGCGAGGACAGGTCGAAGAAGCCGGCCGGTCCCAGTGCTCCAAGTGCACCGTCCCTCTCGACCAACGACCAGCTCGGGCTCGGTCGGGCGAAGTCGCAGTTCGTGCACTGCCAGTTGTCGGGCTCGAACTTCATCAGCCCGCCGCACACCAGGCACACCGACGCATCGGACGTCCATCCCTGCCCTGCGGCTACCCAGATAACCCGCGGGGCTTCCCGGGCGGCCCACACGATCATCGGGTCGTCTGCGTTGGCTATGACCGTCGTTCGACCAGGCGTGTTCGCCAGCATGGTCCGCCACTTGCGGGCGACCATGGCGACCTCATTCATCCGGTCGAGTTGATCTCTGCTGAGGTTGCCGAGCAGCAGGGCCTGCGGGGCGGTTGCCTGTAACAGATGCGGCAGGTAGGCCTCATCCACCTCCAGCACGGCCTGGCCGGCTGGCTCGCCGAAGGCCAGCGCGGTGAGTACACCATCAGTCATGTTGGCGCCGGTCGCCTGCGTCACGATCGGGCCGGTCTGGGAGACCGCCATAGCCAGCAACCGGGTCGTGGAGGTCTTGCCGTTGGTGGCCGAGACGATAGCGGCCACCCGGTCGCCGGCGAGGTCACGCATGGCGTTGGGGGATAGGCGGGCGATGACCTTGCCGCCGATGATCAAACCTTCGCCTTTGCCGGCGGCACGTGACACCGCGCCGGCGGCTTTGCCGGCGACGACAGCCGCGCGGGTCCGCAGGGGAGTCTTGTGCGTCACGGGTCAAGGGTAGTTGGCGCCTCGATGACTGACCACGGACGCCACGCCCTCCACTGGCGCATCGTGTGTTGCCCGACCCGCCAGCGGCGATGGACGTGTGTTAGCCGACGCGGTAGGTGTAGACGACCCGCATTGCCGTGTAGGGCGGTTTCGCTGGCGCGGTGACCACGATTCGGACGATCAGGGGGGTGTTGGACCTGATGTACACCGAGTACGAGCCGTTGGCGCCGCGGATCAGCCGGCAGACCGGGCGAAGGTCACCGCGGACCACCTTCGTGCAGGTGATGGCGACGGTCGCGTTCTGACCGGCATTCGTGGGCACCGGACCCGGATAGATCGGGGTGATGCCACCGGGGCGCAGCGTCGTGGGCGGCTTGATCAACGGCACCTGCGGTATTTGGACGGTCACCTGCGCCGTGCCGGTGTTGTTGGCCGGGTAGGGGTCGCGCTCCGGTGAGGAACCGACGGCCTTGTTGATGTAGGTGCCCTTGGCCGTGAGCGGCACCTTGACGTTCACCCGCCAACTCGTCGACTGCCCGCTCTGTAGCACGGCCTCGGCGAAGCAACTCAGCTTGCCGGGTTCGACGTTGCAGCGTGGGTCGCTGTTCTGCGGCACGAAGGTGAAGCCGGGCGGGAGGGTGTCAACCACCTGCACCGCGGTCGCGGCGCCCGGGCCCTTGTTGAGTACCCGGATCGTGAAGGCGATGGTCGCCCCCGGTTGTACGATCGGCGCGTTGACGGTCTTCGTCACGTGCAGATCAGCCGTGTTCAGGATGGTTGCAGCCGTGTTGGAACGGTTGTTGCTGTAGTCGATCTCACTGACCGTTCCGGTGACCTGGGCCTGGGAGTTCACCTGAGTCCCTGTCGATGAGGTCCCGGTGGTGACCGTGATGGTGGGAAGGGTTTGCCCGGCGGTGGCCCCGCCCGCGTAGCGGCAACGGATCTGTTGACCGTTGACGGTGCAGTTCCATCCGCTGCCGGTGGCCGATTTCGGGGTGCCGCCGGTCTGGTCGATGACCACGTCGATCGGGCCTGGATCATTGGACGGGCCGTCGTTGCGCACCGATACCGAGGTGACCCAGTCGTTGCCGCCGTTCACGATCGCCGGACCGCTGTGGGCGATGTCGAGATCGACCAGAGACTCGACTTCGCCGGTGACGGTGCCGGTGTCACCGTCACCCGTACCCTCCGGTGGCACGGTGGTGGCCGTGTTGGTGATGCTGCCGGTCGCGGCGGGATCCACCAGAGCTGTCAGGAAGATCGGCGGTGCGGCCCCGTTCGGGGGCAGGATGGCCGAACTGGTGCAGGTTGGCGTGGACACGACCAGGCTGCAGCTCCAGCCGTCTCCTGTGGCCGTCACGTAGGTCAGACCGGCGGGCAGATTGTCGGTCATGGTGATGTTCTTCGCCGCCGACGGGCCTTGGTTGGTGACGTCGATGCGGTAGACCAGCGTGCGCCCGGCGATGATGCTGCCGGCTGGGAACCCGACCGGTGCGGACTTCACCGTGTGCAGATGGGCGAAGGGGTTGACCGTGATGGTGGATTCGGCGCTGCCGCCCTCCCCGGGCGTGGTTTGGGTGGCGGTGGCCTTGTTCACGATGGTCGTGCCCGGGGTCAGGATCCCGGAGTCGGTACGGGCCAACACCTGCACCGACCGGCTCTCACCGGGGGCCAGCGGAGTACTCATCGCGCACTGCACCACCGCCGCGGTGGCACCACAGGTCCAGCCGGCACCCGGTCCGGGGGTGACACTCTCGATAGCCAGACCCAAACCTGTGAGGTCATCACGCAAGATGACATCCCAGGAATCCGAGGGTCCGTTGTTCTTCACCGTCAGCGTGTAGGTCGTGGTGGCACCAGCGCTCACCGTCGCCGGATCAGGAGTCTTCGTGACCTCCAACGTCGCCGAGGGCCTGATGTTGATCGGCACCGTCGCGAAGTTGTTCGCCGGTCGGATGTCGTCCTCGTTGGGATTGGTGGAGTTCACGACCCCGGGCAGCATCGCCGTCCCAGCCTCGGTCGATGCTGGAGCCGACACGTCGAGTTGCAGCTGCGGGAGATTCACACCCGGAGCGAAGATCGAGGCGGGCAGGGTGCAACTGATGATCGGATCGCCCGTGTCGCAGGTCCAGGCACCACCCGTATGGGCAACGACGTCAAGTCCGGTCGGCTTTGTCAGCAGAATCTGATACGGCCCGTGGGCGGGTGATGGGCTGGTGGGGTCGACCGACGGGTTGAAACTGACCGTCTGGGAGGGCCCGCCGGGGACGAGGTTGCTCACAGAACTGGGGGTCGTGAGAACCAGGTCGATCTTGGCCGAATTCACGCTGATTATCGTTGAGGCGGTGTTGTTGCCGGTGTCGATCTCGTGGATGTTCGGCGGCAGCGACACCGTCGCAGAAACGGGCAGAGTGACCGGCGGGCTGACGCTGTTGTCGATCGAGACACTGATCGCCAGCGTGGGCAGGCTAGCGCCTGCGTCTACCTGTGCGGCCAGGGTTTGGCTGCAGGTGAGGGTGCTGGCGGCCAGGAAACATCCCCAGCCGGAGCTCGCGCTACCGCCCCAGTTCAGGCCGGCGGGCAGGGTGATCGTCTGGGTGGCGACGGTGCCGGCGTCGACCGCGCCGGGGCCGGCGTTGGCGGCGGGTACGGTTATCACTCCCGCGTCGCCGGGATTGGTCCCCCCGGTGTAGAAGATGCTCTGCACGAGGTCGACCGACAGCCGGACTTTGGTGACGTCGTTCTTGGTGTTGTTCTCGGGCACCGGGTCGGGTTCGATGCCGTCCACGGTGGCGGTGTTGGTGATCTCCTGGGTAGCGAAGTCGTCAGGGATTTGGGTATTCACGCGGATGGTTGGCGCGGACTCACCCGGCTTCAGGGCTGCCCCGTAGGTGCAGTCGACCTTGCTTGACGTCGACGCGGTGCAGTCCCACGGTGCCGGGGAGGCGATGCCGATGATCGGCAGACCCGCGGGCAGGGTGTCTGTGACCCGCGCCCCGGTGGATTCAGAGGTTCCTTTGTTGGTGACGTCCAGATTCCAGTAGAGGTCGCTGCCGGCATCGACCGAACCATCGGGGTTGGTCGCAAGGTGTGACTTGCCCATGACCAGATCGGCTGATCGGTTCACGGTGACGTTGGAGGTGGAGGTGTTGTTGTTGGGGTCGGGGTCCGGCACGAAACCTGCGACGGTGGCGGTGTTGGACTGGATGACCCCGCTGTCTGTGGCGGCCGGGAACTCAACTTGAACGTTGATCGTCGGCGCGGTCTCACCGGAGGTCAGGTTGGGTCGGGTACAGGTGAGTTTGGGCGAGGCAAAGGTACAAGTCCACCCTGAGCCCCCCGCGGACACGAACCCCGACGGTGCGGTGATGGTGTCCTGGACGGTGACCTGCCCGGAAGCGTCAGGTCCAGCGTTGGCAACGGCCAACGTGTAGGTGCCGATACCGCCGGCGGTGACCGGGTTGGCCAGCGGCGTCTTGACGAAGTAGCCCTCGCCTAGCTGCAGGCTAAACTCGTTGAAGGGCAGGTTGTGGATGTGCGTATCCCAACCGCCGTTGAGCCAGCGGTTGATCTCGCTTGCATTGCCGCCTTGGGCCTCGATATCGTCCA
>CAYMPK010000100.1:7776-9415 GCA_964392145.1 uncultured Actinomycetes bacterium
TCTTGACGATGCTCAGATCCGCAGAGAGGTTGTCCACCTCGATGCGGGTCTCGTTGGACGTACCGGTGACCGGAAATCCTGCCGTTTTGGCGACACCGTTGACGTTGAACTGGTTGGTCAACACTGTGCCGGGGGCCGTACCGGCGTCGATGCGCAGTTGATAACTGACCTTCACACTCGCACCGACCGCCAACTCACCGCCCTGACTGGCGTTCGCGCCGGTGCCCACACGCACGGTCAGGTCCTGCCCGGAGATCGTCGCTACACCGCCGGAGTCGGGCACAGAGGTCCCGTTGACCTTGAGCGTGCCAGGCACGTAGGTTGCTCCGGCTGGGAAGCGGTCGGTGATTATCGTGTTGCCGGACACGTCCCCGGTTTCGGCGGTGGTGTCGTTCTTCAACGTAAGGTCGTACTGCAGCAGATCATTGGGCAATGCCGTCTGACCGTTGAGATCGGTCACGGACTTCTGGGCGTCATAGCGGGGGGAGAACAACTCCGTGGCGAACGTCAAAGCCGTCGGGAAGTAGATATCCCCGGTCGAGGTGGCCTTGAAGCTGGCGCTGGTCGCGTTGTTCGCGATCTTGCCCGTGGCGTCGATCTCGCCGGTGTCATAGCCAAGTTGGTTCTTGAAGTTCGGGTCTTTGGCGGTGAACTGGCCATTGTTCTCGGTGATGGTCGAGTTGAAGAAGTTCGTCGTCGGTCGTTGGGTGTCGCCCAGCGATTCATACACGTTGCTCGTGTTGCGCAATTGGAATTGATCGCCAGTGATACCGAGGTCACCCTCGCCCGCGACAACGCCCAGCGTGGTGCGGACCGGTCCGGTCGGCGGCGTTTTGAATCCGGACACGTTGATTGTCACGTTGTTGCTGGAACTGACCGACTTCAACCCGTCGAACACAGTGAGGGCGCGAACCGGTTCGTTGGAATCGGCATAGGCGACAATCAGCGACCAGCCGGCGTAAAGGTTCTTCGCGCCGACCTGACCCTTGATGTCGGCGACGCTGTAAGTGCCGGACTTGTTGGCGTTCACCAGCGTGGTGACGTCGGCGAAGGCCGCGTAGGTGAACTCCTTGGCGGAGTCGTTGTACAAAGTGGACGCCGTGATGTTCTGGTAGCTGCCGCCGGGAACCTTGAACCTGATGAGATTCGCGCCCGCCGGCACGGAGCCCTGGTTGCTGCTGCCATCCCCGGAACTCCAGTACAGACCGGCGAACAGCACCGGTGCCCCAGCGGGGATCGTGAGGTTGGCAGAGGACGAGTTGGTGGCTCCGCCGGCATCATTGACCCACTGCATGACCCAGTCGTTGTTGCTCAGCTTGTTCCCGGTCGCTCCACGGGCCTGCGCGCAACCGGTGAGGCTGGACTGACACGACATCAGCGTGTTGCCGACGATCTTGATGTCGCCTGCCGCGTTGGCGTCGAAGCGCTGCGTGAAGTCAGACTGCTGCGGCGTCACGGGTGCGGCCGGCATGACGGCGTCGGGCGCTGTGACACCGGTTGCTGCCACCGGAGCCGCACTGGCGGCACTCGCGAAGGAGAAGCCGAACAATACGGACAGAACGACTGCGATCGAGGCAACGACACGCCCCCGGGTGTGCATCATGCTTTGAACGTAGCGACACGGGGTGACGCTATGCGC
>CAYMPK010000101.1:0-9395 GCA_964392145.1 uncultured Actinomycetes bacterium
CCGATGTCGGGGCCGTGCTGGCAGTCATCGGAGGAGCCCCCGCGGGTCCGGCGACGGGCGCTGCGACACCTCCGCCCGCCGTGGCGCCGACGTCATCCGCACCTGCCGCGGCACCCAGCGCTCCGGCGCCCCCCGCACCTGCCGCGGCACCCAGCGTTCCGCCACCCCCCGCACCTGCCGCCGGGCCCAGTGCAGCGGCGCCGACAGCACCACCTGCTCCCAGACCGACCACGGCGCCATCTTCGTCCTCGTCGGCCCCGGCCGCCCCTGCGGCAACGGCGGGCGCCGGCGCTTACGTCACCCCTCTTGTGCGCAAGATGGCCAGAGAGGGCGGTGTCGACCTCGCAGCCATCCGAGGAACCGGCGTCGGCGGTCGGATCCGCAAGGAAGATGTTCAGGCCGCCATCGATGCGGCCGGCAAGGCGTCGACCGGGGTGAGCCCCGCCCATGCCGCCGTGAAGCCCAAGCCCGTCCTGGAAGTGTCGCCGCTGCGGGGCACCACCGAGAAGCTGAGCCGCCTCCGCAAGGTCATCGCCGACCGCATGATCGAGTCACTGCAGGTCTCCGCGCAGCTGACCACCGTCGTCGAGATCGACGTTACCCGGATAGCTCAGCTGCGGGCCGAGCTCAAGTCCGAGTTCCGGGCCAAGAACGGGATCAACCTGACCTTCATGCCGTTCTTCTCGCTGGCGGCGGTCGAGGCGTTGAAGACGTTCCCGCAGGTCAACGCCTCGCTGGACATCGCCGAAGGCACCGTCACCTACCACGGGGCCGAGCATCTCGGCATCGCGGTGGATTCGGAACGCGGCCTGCTGGTACCCGTAGTGCGCGACGCCGGCGATCTCAACCTCACCGGCCTCGCCCTGGCAATCGCCGACATCGCCGAACGCACCCGCAACAACAAACTCAGCCCCGACGATCTGTCCGGTGGGACCTTCACCTTGACCAACACCGGGAGCCGTGGGGCGCTGTTCGACACCCCCATCATCAACCAGCCTCAGGTCGCCATCCTTGGCACCGGTGCTGTCGTGAAGCGCCCGGTCGTAGTGACCGATGACCTGGGCAATGAGGCGATCGGGATCCGCTCGATGGTCTATTTCGGTCTCACCTACGACCACCGACTGGTGGATGGTGCAGACGCGGCCCGATTCTTGGGCGCGGTCAAAGAGCGGCTGCAGTCCGCCGATTTCGAATCGGACTTCTGAACCCGTCCGCCCCTGAAACCATGCATCGTCACACTCCGAGGTAGCCACGTTGAAGATCGCAGTGACCGGAGCGAGCGGTCTCATCGGACGTCCCCTGGTCGAATCCCTGCGCGGGCAGGGACATGACGTCGTGACCCTTGTACGACGACCCGCGCAGAGCGATTCCGAGATCACGTGGGATCCGCTGGGTGGCACCGTCGGAGAGGGTCTGGACGGAGTCGAGGCGGTGGTCCACCTCGCCGGGGCGGGCGTCGGCGACCACCGGTGGACGGATCAGTACAAGAAGGAGATTCGCGATTCGCGGGTGATCGGCACCAGGACACTGGTCCGGGCGCTGGCTGATCTGCCCACCAGACCGGCCGTCCTGGTCTCCGGATCCGCCATCGGCTACTACCCGGACTCGCCGGACCCCGTGACGGAGCAGGACGCTCCCGGTGAGGGCTTCCTGTCCCAGGTGGTCGTCGAGTGGGAGGCCGCAACTGCACCTGCCGCCGAGGCCGGGATCCGTGTGGTGAACGCGCGGACGGGCCTGGTCGTCAGCAAGGACGGCGGCGCCTTCGGGCGGCTGATCCCCATCTTCAAGTACGGCATCGGCGGCAGGGTGGGCAGCGGGAGGCAGTTCTGGTCGTTCATCTCACTTCGTGACGAAGTCAGGGCGCTGGAATTCGCACTCACAGAGGCGTCACTCTCCGGTCCGGTGAACCTGGTCGCGCCGCACGCGGTCACGAACGCCGAGGCGACCAAGGCGCTCGGTGGCTTCCTCGGACGTCCGTCCTTCCTGCCCGTCCCGGCCTTCGCCCTGAAGATCGCCCTGGGCGAGTTCGCGGAGGACATCCTCGGGAGTCAGAACGTGGTCCCAGCCGCCCTCACGGCGGCAGGGTTCACCTGGCTCGACCCGACCCTGAGTTCCGCTCTGGCCGCAACCGGCGACAACTGAACTCTCACAGGGACACTACGAGCACCGCAACCACGGCCGCGGCGGCAGCGGCGGCTCCAACCCACATTCGAGGCGTCCACGCCCATAGTGGGCGACGTCTCCGGCGCACCCACAATGTCAACGCCGAGGCTGTGGTCGGGTTGCGGCGCAGCGGCTCCAGAGAACCGACCACACTCTCAGGAGGAGGTCCCCACCGTGGAACTTCCGGCCCCGGGTGAACCCAGGGATCCTGCTGCCAGGGGGCCGTTGCGCCGACCGCAGGGCCCGGCCAGTCGTACTCGCCGCGGCTAGCGGCCGCGGCCCGTGCGGCCGGGTTGCCCTGTGCGGCTCCGGCGCCGACCGATGGCGGGGCTGGGTAGCCAGACGGGGCGGCCACCCCCGGCGGTCGACCCACGGCGGACCTTGAGGGGTCGGCGCGGACCGGACGCGGGGCGGGTTGGGAATACGGCACTGAAGGTGTCACCGTCGGCGGTGGCGTGGCAGAGGGGTTCGTCGGCGCCGGCACCGCAACGGGCCTCGGGAATGTCGGCCACGGATCCCCCTGCCGGCCCGCAGGGACCGGGGGCCCGGTTTCGGGTGGCACTTCGGTCGACGGTGGGGTGAGCGGCCAGGGCCGTTGGTCGTGCGGTGGCGCCCACGGCGAGCCATTGTGTTGGGTCATGACTCAAGTTTCGACGCAATCGCGTCCTCGGGGCTGACGTCGTCCACAGGGGCTACCGTGGTCGCCGTGACCAAACCTGCGGGTTCCGAACAAGCCGGGCCGGGAGAGCTACCCACCAGAGTGGAGACGGTGGTGGTGGGCGCCGGGCTTGCCGGCCTGGCGGCCACCCGGGCCTTGACCGAGGCGGGGCGTCAGGTGGCACTGATCGAGGCAGCCGACTCCCCGGGAGGTCGGATCAGGACCGACCTGGTGGACGGCTATCGATTCGACCGCGGCTTCCAGCTGTACAACCCGGCCTACCCGGAGGGGCGAAGGGTCTTCGACTACGGAGAGCTTGATCTGCGCAGTTTCGAGGCGGGCGTCGTCATCGCCGTGGGCGACCGTCGGTGGCGGGTCGGTGATCCCCGGAGCCACCCCACCTGGGCGGTCGACGCGATCCGAGCCCCCCTGGGGAGCCCTCTCGACTTGGCCAGATTCGCCCGCTACGCGTTGCGATGTGCCAGCGCCCCGGTACGCACCCTGTCGGCGCGGGAGGACGAGAGGACAGCTGAGGTGTTCCGCGCGGCGGGTTTCGGCACCGAGCTGATCATGAATCTGCTGAACCCTTTCCTGTCCGGAGTGTTCCTCGAAGAGGATCTGCGGACATCCCGCCGCTTCACCGACCTGATCCTTCGCTCGTTCGTCCGAGGGACCCCTTCGGTACCCGCGCTGGGAATGCAGCGCCTCCCCGAGCAGATCGCGGAGGATCTCCCCGTCGGCGCTCTACACCTCGGCACTGCCGCCACCGGAGTCCGAGAAGGCGTGGTGACCACCGACCGGGGAGAGATCCGTACGGACAGCGTGATCGTGGCCGTCGGCCCGGGCGCGGTCGCATCCTTGATATCGACCCTGCCCATCCCCGAGACGAACTCCTGCACCACCTGGTACCACCGACCCGATGTTCCTGGGTCCGTGTTGACATCCGGCCGCGGGATCCTGGTGGTTGATCCCGAACGACGTGGTCCGCTGGTCAACAGCGTTGTGATCAGCAATTCCGCACCCGAGTACGCGCCGCCGGGCGAGACGTTGGTGTCCAGCACCGCGATCGGGCTGCACGGGGCGGACCAGGAAGGCGCCGTCCGGAGTCAACTGGCCCACATGTACGGGGTCGAGACCGGCAAGTGGGAAGTACTCGCCACCTATCAGATTCCGGATGCCCTTCCCTCGATGGCGCCGCCGCTGAGCATCCGCCAACCGGTTGAACTCGGCGACGGACTGTTCGTCGCCGGCGACCACCGGGACACCGCGAGCATTCAGGGAGCACTGGTCAGCGGTCGCCGTGCCGCCGATGCCGTGTTGCGGGGTCGTCACTGAGCCGCGCGGCCGCCAGGGTGTCCACGACTGCCTCGACGACGACGTCCGAGGACGTGTACGTCGCCGGATCGTGAGCCCCGCCAGGACCCACCGGCAGTCGGCCTGCCGTGATGAATGCATCCACGGCGTCAGGGAACCGCGCGCTCACGCCGCGGGTCCACGGGATCGGGTCCCGGGTGTTGACCACGTTGAGCCAACTGCCTATCCGATGGTGCGGGAAACCCTGACCCCCCACCCATAGGCTCCCCCAGTTCCGGTCGATGCCCAGTGGGCTACCGATGGTGACCAGCAGGTCGACTCGCACATCGTGGACGTGCAAGGCATCCAGGACGACAACGGAACCCAGGCTGTGCGCCATGACGATCCGGGGACCATCCGCTGATGCGACGGCCGACGCCACCCGTGCCCGGGCACGATCACGTGCTGACAGGTCGTGCCGATACGCCCTCGCATGGGACATCCCCGCGAACGGCCACCGGACCACCATCTCGCCGGGTATCACACTGGGCAATCGCAATCGCCCTTCGCCGTCCGTGCCGCCCGGGCCTCGGGCCACGCGATCCACCAGCCGCTCAAGGCTGCGCTGACGTTCGCGGAATTCGGCCCGTGCGGTCCCCTCTCGACGGCCGACCTCCCAGGCGGCCGAATCGAGCTGCCCGGGATCGGACTCGAATACGTCGTCGTATCTGACAGTGCGCATCGACGGCAGGTCGCCGGCGCCATGGCTGGAGGTGTTGGCCCCAGGATCGGTCGCCAGGCGCTTCGCCAGTGCGGCCTGCAGCGCCCGATCCCAGCCGGGGACCGGACCCCCGACCCCGTGGACGAACAGCACCTCTGCCATGGCGTCATTGTGTCTGAGCCGCCGCGGCTTAGGCTGAGAGACGTGCAACCCCATCTGCTGCCCGTGGATCTCGGCGAGCGCCCCATCCCTTACCAGGAGGGGTTGGAGTTGCAGCGCCGATTGCATGCACAGGTGGTCTCGGGCGAGGCACCGCCCACGATTCTGCTGCTGGAGCACGAGGCGGTGTACACGGCCGGCAAACGCACCGAGCCCGCCGATCGCCCGCCGCCGGGCATCCCGGTCGTGGACGTCGACCGCGGCGGCAGGATCACCTGGCACGGCCCTGGGCAAGTAGTCGCCTATCCGATCGTCCCGTTGGGAACCCCGGTCGACGTGATCAAGTTCGTCCGAGCTCTGGAGGACGCACTCATAGCCACATGCGACTCCTACGGTGTGGAGACGACACGGGTGGCAGGTCGAAGCGGCGTGTGGGTGCGAGGCGCCGGTGGCCAGGAAGGCATGCCGAGCGAGCCGGACCGCAAGGTTGCCGCCGTCGGGATCAGGGTGGCCCGAGGTGTCGCTATGCATGGCGTAGCGCTGAATGTCGACTGCGACCTCAACGAATTCAACAGAATCGTGCCCTGTGGGATCGCCGACGCCGGCGTGACCTCGCTGGCGTCCGAGGGCGCAGCGCTGCCCGCCGAGGGCGCGGTGTCGGCGGTGGGCATCGCGCTGGGCCGTCAGATGCATTCGGCGCTCAGTTTCGATGACTGACAGACGAACGTTCCGTACCGCGACGGCTCGCGAGCACCTGCGGACACCGCCCTGGGCCGCCACATCGGGTGAGCCTGTGCCCGTCCCGACGGGTGCCGGCCCCGACCAAGGCCTAGAGTTTTCGTCGTGAGCAACACATCACCGTCCGCACCGCCGGCTGACTCCGCTAGCGGGCCGAGCGCGGACCCGCCTATGGCACCGCCGGGGCGGCGCCTGCTGCGTCTCGAGGTGCGCAACAGCGAAGTGCCCATCGAGCGTAAACCGCCATGGATCAAGACCACCCTTCGCACCGGGCCGCAGTTCGCCGAGATCCGCGCCCGCGTGGCAGACCAGAACCTGCACACGGTGTGCCAGGAGGCCGGCTGTCCCAACATCTATGAATGCTGGGAGGATCGCGAGGCGACGTTCCTGGTGGGTGGTGACTCCTGCACCCGGCGTTGCGACTTCTGCCAGATCGATACCGGCCGACCGGAGCCGCTCGACGTCGATGAGCCTCGCCGGGTTGCCGAGTCGGTTGCCACCATGGATCTGCGCTACGCGACTGTGACCGGCGTCGCCCGGGACGACCTGCCGGATCAGGGGGCCTGGCTCTATGCCGAGACCGTGCGGCACATCCATGCAGCACTGCCGGGATGCGGGGTGGAGGTGCTGATCCCGGACTTCTCGGGTGAGCACGATCTGCTCGGGGAAGTCTTCGATTCCGGCCCCGAAGTGCTCGCGCACAATCTCGAGACCGTGCCGAGGCTGATGCGGCGGATACGTCCGGCGTTCCGATACGACCGCTCGCTGGCGGTGTTGACGGCGGCCAGGGCAGCGGGCCTGGTCACGAAGTCCAACCTCATCCTCGGGATGGGCGAGACAGAGGCGGAGATCGATCAGACCCTGGGCGACCTGGTGTCGGCCGGATGCGAGCTGCTGACCATCACCCAATATCTGCGGCCGACACCGCGTCACCACCCGGTCACGCGCTGGGCACCTCCGGAGGAGTTCGTCGCCTGGCAGACCCGAGCCCTTGAATTGGGCTTCCTCGGGGTCATGTCCGGCCCGCTGGTGCGATCGTCCTACCGGGCGGGAAAGCTGTACGAGACGGCGATATCCGCCCGGGAGCGGGCCTGAGGTGCTGGTCGAGGGCGTCGTAGCCGGGCTGCACGTGTGGCCCAGCGATCAGGACGAACCGCAGCCCGTGGCCACCATGGGACTGGACTTCACCGGGGTCATCGGTGATCGGCACGCAGGTATGACGATGCTCTCCGACAGCCGCACGTCACACGTCTACGCCAAAGGCACCGAGATCCGAAACCATCGCCAGGTCTCGCTCGTGAGCATGGAGGAACTGGCCCTGATCGCCGCGAACCTCGGGATCCCCGGATTGGCGGCCGGCGTCATCGCCGACAACATCTGCCTGAGCGGAGTGCCCGGCCTGACCGCCCTGCCCCGGATGACCCGGCTGGAGTTCCCCTCCGGTGCGGTCCTGATGACCGGCGGAGTCAACAACCCGTGCATCATCGCTGGCCGCCTGGTCGCCAACCGGTACGGCACTGAGCCCCACAAGTTCCCCAAGGCTGCCTTCGACCTGCGCGGCATCACCGCCTGGGTCGACAGGCCCGGAGACGTGCACGTGGGAGACGCGGTACGGACGCATCCACCGGGTTGAACGGGTCGTTGCGTAGTCTGTCCCCATGGCGCGCAAGGACGGCAAACAGGGCAACGGTCGCATCAAGCAGATCATCGAGACGTATCGGATCACCAAGCAGAGCGATCCGCGCATCGGCTGGATCCTGCTGGGCCTGTTCCTCGGCACCCTCGCCATCTTCGTCATCGTGGCCCTGCTGTTGCCGCTGGGCGCCCTGACCAAGGGGCTGATAATCCTGCTGGGGGTTTCGGTGGCCCTGCTGGTCACGAGTTACGTCTTCGGCAAGCGGGCCGAGAAGGCCGCCTACGCGCAGATCGCGGGTAGGGCGGGCGCGGCCGCGGCCGTCTTGAACTCGCTGCGCAGCGGTTGGTTCACAACCCCGGCCGTCGCCGTGACCAAGAACGAGGACCTGGTGCACCGGGTTGTGGGTCGGCCCGGGGTGATTCTGGTCGGGGAGGGCTCCCCCACCCGGGTGAAGCATCTGCTGGCCAACGAGCGGAAGAAGACCGAACGTTGGGTTCCGGAGGTACCTATCACCGAGATCATCGTCGGTGACGGCGAAGGTGAGGTGCCCCTGGCGAAGCTGCAGCGAACCGTGATGAAGGAGCCTCGGGTGTTGCGACCGGCGGAGGTCACAGAGATTCGTCGCCGCCTGGAAGCAGCCTCCAAGAACAGCAACCCGCTGCCCATCCCTAAGGGCCCGATGCCCAAGAACTCCCGCGTCCAACGACCCCCGCGGGCCTAGTACGGCGCCGATAGGTCCGACGCTGGGCCATCACCGCGTCCGGACGACCACCGATTCAGCCGCCTTGTCGTGCAGGCCGCGGCCGTCACGGTCCCAGATGACGGCGGGCACCACCAGGCACAGCAGCAAGGTCCGGACGATGACCCTGATGGGGTTCACGGCTCCGCCGTTGTTGACCGACACCACCCGCACACCCATCAGCCGGTGGCCGAATGAGGCCCCTCCGAGCGAGACCAGAACCATGGTCATGACCGCGAATACCAACAGGGTGTCGAGCGCACGGTCCTCGCCCTGACCGCGGAAGATCAGACCTGCCACCAGCATGGATGCGAACCAGTCGATGATCAGCGCCAGCAATCTGCGGCCGATCGGCGCCACCGATCCGGGACCCAGCGGAGGCAGACCCAGCCGCTCCCCCCGATATCCGAATTCGTAACCCTGCTCCTCGAGGGTCTGGCGCGGGCCCTGCAGCCAGGATGCGACGTCGCGGCGTTCCATGCGCCAAGGCTAACCCGCGCCGGCAATTCGGCCACCGGCGACGCCGGACGCGCCGGGGGCGGGTGCGTAACACGCAGGCAACATACGGGACACTTGGGAGCAATCCCTCCTACATAGCCTGCGAGGGACAAGGCGGGGCGATGGCCCCCGCGACCAACAGATCAAGGCCCGTGCTGACCACGCCTGCGGGCCACGACAAGGAGAGTGGATGTTCACCAACGCCGACGAGGTGATGGCATTCGTACGGGACAACGACGTCAAGTTCATTGACATCCGTTTCTGCGACCTGCCCGGGATCATGCAGCACTTCAACGTGCCGGCGGATTCCGTTGACGCCGACTTCTTCGTGAACGGGCAGATGTTCGACGGTTCGTCGATCCGCGGCTTCCAGGCAATCCACGAGTCGGACATGAAACTTGTCCCCGACGTGGCAACCGCCTTCCTGGATCCCTTCCGGGCCGAGAAGACGCTGGTCATGAACTTCTCGATCCGCGACCCGTTCACCGACGAGCCCTACAGCCGTGATCCCCGCCAGGTGGCAGCGAAGGCCGAGGCCTACCTTGCGTCGACCGGGATCGCCGACACCGCCTACTTCGGCGCTGAAGCGGAGTTCTACGTCTTCGACGACGTCCGTTTCGAGACCAAGCATAACGCTGGCTACTACTTCATCGACTCCATCGAAGGTGCCTGGAACACGGGCCGCCAGGAAGAGGGCGGCAACCGCGGCTACAAGACCCGCTACAAGGGCGGCTACTTCCCCGTCCCGCCGGTCGACCACTACGCCGACCTGCGCGACCAGATGAGCTCC
>CAYMPK010000102.1:0-9380 GCA_964392145.1 uncultured Actinomycetes bacterium
GGTCGGGCCCCCCCGGGGCCAGCGCAACGCGATCCCCGATCGCCAACCCGCCACCATCCACTGCGGTCTCCTGCGCAGACTGCGGCAGCCGTCCCGATGCAAGGGCGTCCGGTGTGCCCGGACCCTGCGGATTGAATCCGACCACCTGGATATCGGTGTCGCCGCCGGCGAGGGCTGTGCGGGTGGTGAAGGTCCCGATTCCGGCAGCCGAGGCGACCCCCGGGACATCGGCGACCTTGTCGACAGAGCTTGGGTCGAGGCGGCTGGCGACGATGTTGTCGCGCGCCGTATCTGAGTAGACCAGGCCATCGGTGCGCAGACTCTCAAGGGCGCCGACCAGCGAGGAGACCCGCGCGTTGGACAGGGTGGTCAGCAGGAGAACAAGGAAGATCAGTAGGGCGACGGCGGCGGTGAGCAGGCCAAAGCGGGTCTTGGAACGCTTGATCTCCGTGGTCGCGATATTCATGTCCTACAAAATGGTACGGACTCAGCCGCAGTGCGCCACTTGGGAGTTTTCCGAGGGCCGAACCCTCCTCAGCGCCGCTACTGGGAAGTGGCGGTGTAGATGAGCATCCCAGCCCCCAGAACGAGCAGTACGACGCTGATGATGACGCCGGTGCGCCGGGGGATGCCGAGGTTGGGTCCTCTCGTGAGGGAGACGATCAGGGCGACGATGCCGGTGACCGCGAGGATGATGCCCGGCACTTTCAGGTCCACGGCGTGGTCCTTTCTCCGGGGGCGCGGCGGTGGCACCGCCGATGCCCGGTGACGCGTGCCAGGGTGCATCAGCACGTGGTGGTTCAGTCAGTTCCGAGCGTATGCGGCCATGCAGTCCGGACGCTCCCCTTACAGCGACCGAGTAGTGGCCTTCCGGCGACATGGACCGGCCGCAGCGTCAGGGGCTCGGTTCCGCGCGGACTTGGTCGACGACCTCCCGGATCGAGTTGATGACCAACTGGGGGTTGTCCAGATGGATGTAGTGCCCCGCGTTGGTCTTGGTGACGTGCTTGGCTCCGGGATACTTGGTGGCTAACGTATCCTGGGCTTTGAGTTGGGCAGCCCAGAGCGCCGCAGAGAACTCGTTGGTGACGAAGGCCGGGATCGTGCCCGATGCGTGCCCGGCGTCGATCACGTCGGCGGTGAAGGGCCACTGATCGGCCGTCAGGATGACCGTGGGAACTCCCGCAACGACGGGCGCCTTCTGCAACAGCGGGACTACCGCTGCTGTGTACATCGCCGACTCCGAACCGGCTGGCCGGCCCTGCTGCACAGGGTCGTTCAGTTTCTCGAACTCGGCCAACTGGTCCGGGGTGAGCGTGTCGCCCAGGTTCTCGCTCAAGGCGTCGTCGAAGACGAGACCCGCCACCGCCTTGGGATGTGCTGCCGCGTAGAGCCTCATGATGGGACCCCCCAAGGAGTGGCCCACGAAAACATAGGGTCCCGACTCGCCTGCAGCGGTCAGTAATCGATCGAGGTCCGCAGCCGAGTCGCCCACCGTGGCGGGACTTGCCAGCGGGGTCGATCGGGAGAGATTGAATCCCGTCTCGGTCGCCGTTGCCGTCCCTGGCCGATCGTAGGCACAGACCCGTGTGAGCCCCGCGACCTCGGCGAACACTGATCCCTTGTCCGACGACGGGTTGGCGTTGGTGACCATCCAGTTGTCGGCGCGCTCGCCCAATCCGTTCACCAGGACAACAGTGGGCCCGCCGCGGCCCCGACACTCCAGATAGATCGAACGTCCGTTGCCAATGTCCACCAGCTGCGCCACGTCGGCCTGGGTTGCGCTGACCGCACCAGTGGGCGCGGGTCCTGTGCCGTCCTCCCCCTGCGCCGTGCTTGATGTGCTGCAGGCTGCCGTGAGCAACGCAGCGGCACCAATAGCAGTGGCCTTCGCGATCCGACTTCGACGCCGGCCCGCGAGAGTCGCGGCGTCGCCGGAAGTCTCAAGATCCATCTGTCGCTCCTCCTGTCGAGGTGCCGGTTCGCGGCCGGGCAGGGAAGTCTTGGTTGACCAGCATGCCGGTTCGTGGCCGGCGAGGGAAGCCCACGTGTACCAAGTTGCCAGTGTTCTCAGTTCTGATCGCGCGCGCTGCCGCAACCGCACCAGCAGCAAGGGAAACGGCCCGTGATGGTGCCGCCTTCGACTAATCGGCGGGTGGCAGCCGCACTCCCCTTGACTTGTACAGGATCAGCACCACGACCGGTGGGACGAAGACCAGCAGGATGTCCGGTAGCAGCGCCGCAGGTTGCCAGCCGTAGTCGACGCGGCCGAGCTCCAGTAGCGTGACCTGGTAGGCCATGGAGACGGCGTTCATGACCATGGAAGCGACAAGAGCCTTGACCCACCACGGCCTCAGCGTCACGGCAGCGACGACGAACACCAACGCGATTGCGGCGGCAACGCTAACAAGGGCATCCAGAAAAGTCGATCCGCTGTACTCGCCAACAATGGTGCCGAACACCCGCAGCGCCGTAGTGACGGCTGAGATCACCAGGAGCGCGCGGACAAGGGTCGGCTTCACCGCAACCACCAAGATCGGATGGGAGCCACCCAAATGAGGCTCCCAACGACGCTAACACGCGAACCCTCACTCCCAGCCTGTGATTCGTAGCAGTCGGGAGTTGGTCAACTAGCGCTCCGGGTTTGGGGAGTCCTTCTCGGGAGTGGCGTCCTGGATCGTTCGACGTTCCATCGTTGGGATACCCGGGGTCGTGTCGTTGATGCCCCAACTGATGACGACTTCGGGAGTGATGCGAAAGCGAGGCGCATCGTCGGCGTGCTCGATGACCGCGGACCCGATGATCTTGATGCCTCTTGGTGACCAGGGCTTGATGCTTGCCAGGTCGTCGATAACCACGGTGGCGCGCGGATTCACCTGGATGTTGCGGTAACGGACCGTTCGCGTGATGTCGAAGCCCGCCGTGACGATGTCGTCGCCGTCGACTTCGAACACGACCGGTACCACGTCGGGTTTACCCTCCGGGGACGCGGTGGCGAAGCGCATCAACGGCTGCGACGCCAGATAGCCGAGCTCGGCTACCGTGAAGGCACTCACGATGCCGCCGGGGCAGCAGCGCGCGCGTTGAGCGGATAGACGTCGAGGTCCCACCAGCGTGCCATGGGCAGGGTCTCGACCGTGGCGATCGCGTCGTCGGCGCTGTCGGCGAACGCCTCCAGGAACACCGTTTGGCGTGCCGCCGTGGCGAGATAGAGGGCCCCGATCCTCCACTGGTCCTGGAGTTCGTCGATACGTGCCTGCTCTTGCGGCACGACGGCCATGACTTCGGACATGTTTGTGCCAGCCTTGAAGGTGGCGACCACCATGAAGGATGTCAATGTCGTACTTCCTGTCGGTGATGTTGCATGCACAACACTATCTTGTACGTGCAACATACAGGAGGCGCTTTGCATGAGCAATACTTGTCGCGTGACTCAACGCCGCACCGCGAGAGGCGCGTGGCTCGCCCGACCCGAGGCGGACCGCGAAGCCTGGAACAACTTCCGCAAGGCCGCGAGCGCGGTCATCGCGCACGTCGACGCTGACCTGCAGCAGCACCTCAAACTGGGCTACACCGACGTCGACGCTCTGCTGCACCTCTCGGTCGCCGCCGACCGTCGCCTGCGGATGTCCACCCTCGCCCGTGGCGTCTCGCGCAGCCCCAGCGCGCTTACTCGACTCGTCGACCGCCTCGAGCATCGCTCACTCGTCCAGCGGACCCGCCACTCGTCCACCGACGTGAGCGTGGAAGTCACACCCGAAGGACTCGAACTGCTCGCCGAGGCCGCACCCAGGATCTTGGATCAGGTCGAGCAACGGTTCTGGTCACGGCTCACACCCGGCGAGCGCGACAGCCTCAGCGCCATCTGCCGCAAGTTGATGGACACCGAACCGATGAACTGCTGAAAGACGACTGGCTCCCTCGCGAGTCGAGTCATGCCGGCCCTGACGACACCCACTTATCTTGTGAGCGGTAGGGAATCCCCACTCAAAGACGGACTCACGAAATCGGAATTGGGGACCTCGGATTGGGCGCCAGCGCGTCGATCAAGGCACCGACGAGCCCAGACGTTGGCGCGCCCGGAGAGATTCGAACTCCCAACCTTCTGATCCGTAGTCAGATGCTCTATCCGTTGAGCTACGGGCGCACGGACTTCAGTCACCTTCGCGTCCCGGAGCCTGGGTAGGTGCGGGGGCGTTGGCGACACGATTCGGTGGACGGAACGGGGGTCTCCCGCGGGCGTCCCTCCGCTCCGCGCGAAGTCACGCGTGGATTCTAGCAAGGGCACTGCGCTTCCCTCGGGCTCGGGCGCCGCAGGCTGAGCAGGCACGTGATAGCCGCGGTCGGGGACCGAAGGGCAGCGGCTTCGGGCCAAAGGCCGGTCAGTTCAAGTTGTCCGGCCCTACCCTGGGACTGGTTGGTTTCCGAACAGAGGTCCGATACCGAGGACTGTCACTCAGGAGGAGGTGCGCCGGATGTTCACCGACATCATGGAGTTGGCGAGCCGCACCTTCGAGGCGGTCGGCGTGGGCATCTTGGTCCTCGGCGGCATTTGGGCCTTCGTGCGCGCCATCATGAACGCCAGGGCCCATCGCGACGTCTACATCGGGGTCCGGCGGGACTTCGGTCGGGCCCTGCTGCTGGGCCTGGAGATCCTGGTGGCCGCCGACATCGTCAAGACGGTGAGCGTGGCCACCACACTCGAGAATGTGTTGATCCTGGGCGTGCTCGTCCTCGTTCGGACCCTGCTCAGTTTCTCCCTCGATGTCGAGATCGATGGTGTTGCGCCGTGGCGCCGCCGCCAAATCGATCCCAGCCCGAGTGCCTGGCCGAGTGAGAGCTGACCAAAGTTCACCTGCTTGCGTCGGCTGTCACCGCCAATCCAGCGGCGACCCGTCTAGCTATCCGGTGCGCCACCTACGTGTCCAGGTGCTTGCTGTGTAGTTCTTCACCCCGGGCTTCGGCGTTGCCGTGATCGTCACGACCACCAGCAGGTTCGAGTACCCGAGTGGGCGGACCACCACGGCTCCGTTTGGTCCGACCAGGGTCCGGCAGTACTTGAGATCTCCGCGGGTCGATTTGTTCGTCGGTGCGCACCTGACGATCACCCCTGGGGTCACAGTGCCGCCACCGGTGACGATCTGACAGGCGCTAGAGGTCTTTGCGCTGGAGACCACCAAGTTGTTGCCGTTTGGATTCAGCGGTGTGGCCGAGGACAGTCCCACCACCGTGAGCGGGCAGGCTGTCGGCCCGGTGGGGAAGCCGTTGGTGACGACCACTGTGCCCCGCGGATTCGACACCGTGACGCCATTGTTGTTCTTACCGTTGGCATCCGTGTACGTGATGCTCCTGGCGCCGTTACTCGCGGTCTCGACCGTCTTGCAGGTGGCACCCTTGGGTACCGCGACCGTTCGGCTCTGCCCCGCCTTCAGGCTGAAAGCCGAGTCCGCCGCCGGCAGGGTAACCGCATACTTGCCTCCGGTGAGGCCGGTGGGCATCGTGCAGTTGAGGGTGAACTTGTAGGTCGCCCCCGCCGGCGCAATGCCGGTCGTCCGCTTCGCGACGACAACCGACCCGGCGTCGAATCTGTTGGTGGCCGTCAGCGTCAGCGCCTTGCTCTGCTGGGTCACCACGGCTGCGGTGGCCTGACTGTTGTGATCAACGCTGGAGGCTGTTGCACCGCCGTTCGCCGTCTCGGTCGCCCAGCACTTGGAGCCCAGTGGGAGGCCGTCTGGCAGGGTGACCGTCGCGCCGGCTTTCACACTGACCGACTTGTCCACGAGGGTCTGGCTGCCGCTGGAGTTTGTGCAGACGGCGTGCATGACGAAGGTTGCTTGGGTCACCTTTCCGGCAGCTGCGCCCGTGGTCACCTTCGTCACCGCGACACTTCCGGTGTCGTAGTTGTTGGTGGCAGTGACGGTGACGGGATCGTCGACCGTGACAACGCCGTTGTTGGGCGAGACCGTAGTCGACCACGCCCCGCCATCATCGACCTCGCGCACCGTGCAGGTGGCGCCCTTCGGCACGGTGATCGCCTTGGTGGCGCTCGCCTGGAGGGTGAACGCCGCATCGGCTCCTGGCAGCACGACCGCGTAGGTCGGGGTCGGGCTGGTGCTGTTCACCGGCATCGTGCAAGCGACGGTGAAGCCGAACTCTTGACCCGACGGCGCCGGGCCGGTGGTCTGCTTGGCGACCGTGAGCGAGGCGGTATCGAACGTGTTCGTGGCGGTCACCGAGACGTTGGGCGTGTTCGGCGTGACCACGACCGCGTTGTCAATGTCCGGATGGTCGATGACGACGCTCGATGCCCCGCCGTTGACGGTCTCGGTGGCCCAGCATTTCGCCCCCATTGGAAGCGGATCGCTGATGAGCGTCGAGGCGCCGGCCTTCAGGGTCTCGGTCTTGTCGAGGATGAGGTCGGCGCCCAGCTGGCACTGCACGTGAAGCTCGAACTCCGCATCGGGCACCAAGTTGGCGGCGCCGCCCGCCGTTGCCTTGTTGATCGTCACGTACCCGGCCGGGAAGGGGTTGTCCGGGCTGACCGACACCGGGGGTGCCGAATCGGCCGGCACGATGACGTTGGCGATGAAGATGGGCAGCGGTTGGGTCGGTGTCGAGTCACCCGCGTCGGTCTCGTAGACCGCGCATGCCGCACCCACGGGCAACGGTGTGACTTCGGTGCTCCAGACGTCAGACGGTGTTTGCGGTTTGGTCACCTGCGCCGCGATCGGCTGGAGGGTGTTCCCACCGAAGGTGCACCGGAACTCGAAGCCGAACGGACCCTTCGCGTACTGCTTGGCCGCACCGGTGATCGACTTGTTGATGGTGACCTTGCCGGCGTCGTAGGCGTTCTCGAAGCCGACGGTCGAGCCGCCGTCGAAGTCCGGTTTGACAGTCGCGTCTATCGACGTGCCCTCGACCGGGATGGAGCCATCCGCGGTGACTATGGTCCGGGTCGAACTCATGGTGTCCAGCTCCGTCACGGAGCAGATGGAGCCGGCCGGCAGCGCATAGGGCTCCTGCTCGTCCTTGCCGATGGACACGCTCTCACCGGCCTTGAGGTCGAATGTGAACGGGGCGAGCCCGGGAACCGGGGAACCGTTGAACGCACAGGTCACCTCGAACGGGAAGGTGGCGCCGCCGACGGTGCCGCTGGGATCCAACGGGAGGTCCTTGGCCCCGCCGGTGACGGCCTTGGTGACGGTGAGCTTCCCCTGGTCGAACCGGTTCTCGATGTCGACCGTCACGCCGGTGGGCGTGGTGTTCGGGTCGGGCACGGTCACGATCGCCGCGTTGGCCTCGCCCTCGTTCGGGCTCGTGCCGCCGTTGGCGTTGGTCTCCCAGATGGCGCAGGTGGCCCCGGTGGGCTGCAGCGGTAGCGACTCAGTGGTGCCCTCGGTGACGTCGATCGCGCCGGTGGCGATCTCGGTGCCGCCGTAGGAGCAGCGGTATGCCATCGGGAACGGCGGCAGGGTGAGACCCGCCGGAATCCCGTCCACCGTCTTGGTGATGTTCACAGTGTTGAAGCGCATCATCGCGCCGACCTTGGGCGGTTCGGTGGCCGCTTCCTCCCCGCCGACGTCGAAGGTCGGCTTCTGGGCGAACGAGTTCCACGCGATCGGGTCAGCCGTAGCCGTGTTCAGCGTCAACGGTGCCTGCATGGACCAGGTCAGGGTGACGCCCGCTCCGCCCGGCAGTGCCTGATCGCCGGGGAAGCTCATGGTGGTGCGGAAGCCGGTGACCCCTGGGGTGAACAGGGCGTCGAAGGCTGAGGCCGGGCAGTTGTCGTTGGGTGCCGGCTGCAGGTTCTGGGTGCAGAAGTTGGCCGACGGGAACGGGATATCGGTGTACTGGGTGTCGACACCGGGGTAGCCCTCTTCGACGACGACCGGCGTCAGCATGGTCGGCCGGTTGTTCCACTGGGTGCCGCGCGGGTCTTGCGACAGCAACACGCCGGTGTCGCCCTGCACGGGCAATCCGTCCACGGCTACGGCCTTGGTCAGTTTGTTGTTGCCGGTGTTGATCAGGCTGATCAGGTAGTTGATCGTGCCGCCCGGGTCGACGATGGCGGTGCACGGGTAGCGGGTGTAGACGGCACCCTTGAACGTGTACTGCGGGCAGCTCGGATCGTTGGTGGGAACCACCTGCTTGGTCACCGAGTTGTAGAAGCCGAGTGCTTGGTTGCCCGAACTCCACTTGCGGGTTTGCACCGAGTTGCCCGAGAGCGTCGTGATGGCGGCGGTATCCAGGCAGTTCACGCCCGCGGGGTACGGGTCGCCCGAGTTCCAGGTGGTGTTCCCCGGATCGCAGGTCAGGGTCTGGTTGGTGCCGTGACCGCCGGCCTGGTTGTCGACGACGGTGCCTGCAGGCGCCACCACGGAGACGTAGATCCGGACGTTCACCTTGCCGCCGGGCGGCAGCGTCCACGGGTTCTGCTGGGCGTCCAGGAACCGCCACTGCACCTTGGTCACCTTGTTGTTGACCACGGTCGGGGTGTACTCGACGCTCGCGGGTTGCGGATACCCCGCGGGCAGCGCCGGGTAGCTGACGACGAACGGCCGACCCGGTGAACCACCGGGCGGGTTCTCGTCGAGGATCAACTCATTGGGCAGCGGGTCGGTGATCGTCGGGTCGACGACGGCGGTCGTACCGGTGTTCTCCATGAGCAGATCGAAGGGAGCGGTGTCCCCTGGGGCGATCCGGCTGTCGGGACCCTTGGTGAACTTGATCTGGGCTGCGCCGTCGGTGATGTTCAGGTCAGCGCTGACCGGCGACAGGTCGATCGGGCCACCGGACCACAGCGCGGAGCCGGTGGAGACGTCGGTGTTCTTCGCGGGGATCGGTGTGGACGTACCGCGCAGGAACTGCCGTGCGGTCACGTTGAAGCAGAAGCTGGCGTTCGGGCAGGCTCCACCCGCCGGATAGTTGTGGCCGGGCAGCAGGTTGTAGCCCGCGCTGCTGCTCGTGAAGGTGACCCGGATGCCGCGAACGTCGGCGGCCGCGACGCCGGCCGGCAGCCCTGGGGTCGAACTGCTCGTCACCGCACCATTGATGAACGTATCGGTGGCGCAGCCCGTGGTGCACGCGTCCACCCGGACCCGGTTGGCACCGGGCGGGAAGTTCAGATGCATAGCGCTGGCGAAGTCGACCGCATCGAAGAAGGCGGTCTCCTTATCGGTGAAGCTGAGCTGGCTCAGGTAGATGTTTCCCGAGTTCTCGATCCGGTGTTTCACGGTGGCTGTCTGAGGGGGTAGCCCGGGCTCCGGGCGAAGCACCGAGGGCGGGGTGATGAGCTTCTGCAGCGCCGCCCCCGCGTCTGTTCCTTCCACGGTGACCTCGGGCGAGCAGAACGGCGCACCGATCGGGGTGTCACCGATGCC
>CAYMPK010000103.1:0-388 GCA_964392145.1 uncultured Actinomycetes bacterium
CCATCGCGCGCGCCGACACCCGGCCCAAGGCGCCGCTCCCGACCGGACTCACCTTCACCGCGGATGCCGGGTCACTTGTGGCGCTGGTCGGACCCAGCGGTGCCGGCAAGACCACCATCACGGCGCTCGTGGCCCGGATGTACGACGCCACTACCGGCGCCGTCCGGGTCGGGGGCGACGACGTCCGCCAGGTGACGGGTGACTCGTTGCGCTCGGCGATCGGATACGTGACCCAGGAGGCCCACCTGTTTCATGAGAGCATCCGCGACAATCTGCTGTACGCGCGCGCCGACGCGACGGAGGAGGACATCTGGCAGGCCTGTCGGGATGCCCAGATCGCGGACCTGATTCAGGGACTGCCCGATGGTCTCGACACCGTGGTCGGCGA
>CAYMPK010000103.1:398-4996 GCA_964392145.1 uncultured Actinomycetes bacterium
ACTCTCCGGGGGTGAGAAGCAGCGGATCGCGCTGGCGCGGTTACTGCTCAAGGGGCCCCGGGTGGTGATCCTGGACGAGGCCACCGCGCACCTGGACAGTGAGAGTGAGGCGGCAGTCCAGCGGGCCCTCGACGGTGCTCTAGAAGGTCGAACCGCGATCGTCATCGCGCACCGCCTCTCCACCGTCCGGCGAGCCGATCAGATCCTCGTCGTGTCAGATGGTGCCATCGTCGAGCGGGGGCGCCATGAGGAACTGCTCGCGGATGGTGGCCTCTATGCAGACCTGTACCGCACCCAGTTCGATGACGACGGCGTTGTCGATGGGGTCGACGCCACAACAGTGGGGCAGTGAACCGGCTCGTCCTCGACCGCCGGATGCGCGCTTGGCGAACGGGCGGAGGTCACGATCTCTCAGCCTCAGGGCATTCGCTTGAGTCCGCCGTCCACTGGCACCACCGTCCCGGTGATGTAGGACGCCGCGGGCGACAGCAGGAAGGCGGCGGCCGCGCCGACCTCGGCGGGCTCTCCGTATCGACCGAGTGGGATGTCGGCTTCCCGGCGCAACCGCACCGCCTCTGGTGAGCCCACCCTCGCGTCCATGGCGAAACGCCGATCGGTATCGACCCGGCCAGGCGCCAGGCCGTTGACCCGGATACCGCGACGACCCAGTTCCTCGGCGAGTTGGATCACCAGCATGGCCAGCCCGGGGCGCAGGCCGTTGTTGAGCGCCATCCCGGACACCGGGGAGTAGATGGCCGAACTGAGCAGGAACAGCAGTGAGGAGTCCTGTTCCTCATCACGTTTGGGGAGTTCCCCGGCAACGGCCCTGGCGAACCGGAGTGGCGTGATGAACGCGGCCTCGAACCCCGTCCGCCACATTGAGTCGGTCGCGCTCATCACCTGGGCCGGTTCCGGATCCCCGGTGCTGAGGAAGGCGCCGTCGAGGCGGCCGAACTTCGCGAGGGCCGTCGCCACTGCCCGGGTCGCCATGTCCCGTTCGGTCACATCACCGACGAGCCCCAGTGCATTCGACGAGCCGCCGCAGGCGGACTGCGCCTCCCTGAGTTGCTCCTCACCCCGCGCGATCAACACGACCTTGGCACCGTCACGTGTCAACTTCTCGGCCGTCGCCAAGCCGATTCCGCGTGAACCGCCCGTGATGATGTACACGCGGTCCTGGAGCCCGAGATCCATGGTGGCATCCTGCCGTTCGGGGCCGTCGGTGTCAGCGCAGGGCGGCCACGGGTTTCTCGGCCGACGCCTCTTCGCGACCTGCCTTGAGTTCCCGGCGCGCGAGAATCACCCAGCCCACTGGCAGAAGCGCCGCGAAGAACAACCACTGCCAGGAGTAGGCCAGGTGTGGACCCAGACCTATCTCGGGAACCGGAAGCGGCTTCAACGCCGTTGAATCGGGCGGGTCCATTCCCGACGCAACCAGGTAGCCCGGGTAGGTCGCGTGTGCTCCGGAGAGGCTGGCGCTGTCGAGACTGGCCAATTGGCCGGGCGGGAGACCGGCAGCGCTGCGCTGCGCCTCATCGGGCTGCAGTCGCCCGGTGACAGTCACCTTGCCTGTCGGCGGCGCCGGGACGTTGGGGGTGGTGGTGGCGTCTCCTCCGAGCGGAACCCAACCGCGCACGACCTGCACGAGAGTGCCGTCGGCCGTTAGCAGGGCGTTCACAACCCAGAAGCCGGCTCGACCGTCAAGGGGCTTGCGTCGCACCAGTTCGCCGGTCGGGGCGAACTCCCCGGTCACATTGACGCGGCGCCAGCCGTCGTCGGTCGGAAAGGGGTTGCCCGGCTTGAGCAGGGTGTCGATCGGGACGATAGCTGCCTGGGCATTGCTGCGGACCCTGGCATCCTCCGCGCTGCGATTCACATGCCGGTGGTACTGCCAATTGGCGGCCACCAGGCACAATGCCATCCCCACGGGCACCAGCAGCGTGAAGATGATCCACTTCGGCTGTCTGAGTAAGGAGAGCACGGCACGAGGGTACGCCCGGGGCGGGGTCAGTCCTCCGGGGAGTCCTCGAGGCGGAAGCCGAGTTTCATCGTCACCTGGAAGTGGTGGACCTTGCCCTCCCTCACGTGCCCGCGGATGTCCGTGACCTCGAACCAGTCGATGTGCCTCACCGTCAGGTCCGCGCGAGCGATGCCGTTCTGGATGGCGGCGTCGACGCTGTCGGGAGATGTTCCGACGATCTCGGTCAAGCTGTACGTGCGATTGGCCATGATTCCTCCGGGGTCGAGTGGTGGACGTTCGTTCCCGGGCTTACGGTAGACCCATGCCCTCCCGGGATCAGGTCTTCAGCATCACGTCGGCGCAGACGGGTCTTTCCGCCGACCAGTCCGGGCGCACCCGCAGGTACCTGATCTCGATGGCCATCCGGACCCTATGCTTCCTCGGCGCGGTGTTGACCGATGGATGGATCAGATGGTCGCTGGTGGCAGGCGCCGTCGTGCTGCCGTATCTGGCCGTTGTCGTGGCAAACGGTGGCCGAGAACGTACGAAAGACGCTCCACCCATCGTCTTCGTCACCCGGCGCCAGAAGGCCCTGCCATCGGTCGCGGTGGATCGAACCGACCGCCTGTGAGCGTCAACCGAATGGCGCCTGTGGCTCAAATCGCCTGTGATGGCGTTGACAGTCCGAAGTCGTCGACCAACAGTGCGGGCATCCTCGTCCTGGTGAAGTAGTCGGCCTGTTCGCGCGGCAGACACCTCACCGGACTGCTCGCATCGGCGATTCGCGAGAGCATGTGCAACGGGGAATCATTGAAGCGGAAGTTCCCGCACGCCCCGACGACCTCGCCGGCCTCCACCAGGTACGTGCCATCTCGGGTGAGCCCGGTGACCAGCATCGTCTGGGGATCCACATCGCGGATGTACCAGAGGCTGGTGACCAGAAGGGCGCGATCGGTGCGCGCGACGAGATCCCAAAGGTCGCCGTGGCCGTCGGCGTCCGTCAGGATGAGGTTGTCCGCGGATGGGCGAAACGGCATGTCGAACTCGGCAGAGGTCGCCCGGGTGGATTGAAGGTTGGTCAGGACGCCGTCGGTGATCCAGTCGACGGCCATGATCTCCGCACCGGTGTCGAAGACGCTGGCCGCGCTCGAGATCCAGGGCGTCCACAGCCGCCCCGGGACGGACAGTTCAGGATCCTGCGGGTCGCTGCGCAGCGTTATCCGACGCCCGGAAAGCGTCGTCCCGATGGCCGTCCTGTCGCCCCCCCGGCCCGCGAAGGCGTTGGTACCTTCCGCGGCCTCACGTCCGGTTGCCTGCCACCACAGCACGACCATCAGGTCGGCCACCGCTGATGGGGTGAGGATCACCGGCATTGGCTTCGCCGGCACATGTTCGGTGCGGCGCTGGTGTTGCAGGGCGAGCATCGCCTCGCGTACGCCCGACACCACATCCAGGTCGGCCAACGCGCGGGCCGAGCGACCAGCCCAGGCGGACAACTGGCGTCCGTGGGCCTTTGCCGACACCTCGAACCGGGCGGTGTCATCCTGGGATCGCCAGCACGGCCCCGCGGTCGTGCCGATCCACGTGGTGGTCCGCGACTGCTCGGCATACCCGAAGAGCTCGGCGGACTCATCCTCGAAGGCCCTGGCCAGACCCTCGGTCGGCGCGATGACCGCCTCGGGGGAGAGCGGCACCGTCCCCTTACGGAATCCGGGCAGCGAACCGCCGGTGGGCAGCGGCATGGCGTCGGTGATGGCGGTCGACGCCTGGGCCGCGGACTCGGCCTCCCGTAGCAGCGACATCGCCCGGTCGACCGGTCCGGCGCGGGTCGCGCAGGCCCGGCCGTCGGCCACATCCGCCATCGCGGTGACGACCAGTTCCTCGCTGAGGACGAGTCCGTTCGTCGTCAACGAGGAGTTCGCCCAGCGGGCGTTGATCACGTCCTCATGGCACAACGCCACGACGGCATCGCCCGTTGCGGCCGCGAGGACCTCTTCGACGAGCGCGGCGTGGACATTTTCGGGCGGTTGCGTCACAGCTCGCCTCCGGCCGCCAGTATGTTGACGTCCTCGAATACCGCGGCCGGGCAGCCGTGTGACACCGCAGCGACCTGACCGGGCTGTCCCTTTCCGCAGTTCAAGGCGCCGCCCAGCACGAAGGTGTCGGCGTTGCCCACTGCGATCAGCGAGTTCCAGAAGGCTGGGGTGGAGCTCTGATAGGCGACGTCCTTGACCTGACCGGCAAGACGGCCGTTGATGATCCGGTAGAACCGTTGCGCGGTGAATTGGAAGTTGTACCGAGCCATGTCGATGGACCAACTCTTGTCACCGACAACGAGCACGCCGTCGGTGACGCCACCGACCAAGCCGGCAAGGTCGGCCCCGCGGGGGTCGGGCTGCAACGAAACGTTGGGCATACGTTGCAGCGGCACGCTGGTCGCAGCATCGCCATAGGCACAGCCGTTCGACCGTTCGACCCCGAGGCGCGCAGCCCCGGCACGGTCGAGTTGGTAGCCGACGAAGAGTCCCTCACGCACCAGGTCCCATTCCTGAGCTGCCACGCCCTCGTCGTCCCAGCCGACGGTGGACAGCCCTGCCGGCGTTGTGCGATCACCGGTGATATTCATCAGGTCCGAGCC
>CAYMPK010000103.1:5006-9339 GCA_964392145.1 uncultured Actinomycetes bacterium
TAGTTCGCTTCCAGCCCGATGGCGCGGTCGTACTCGGTGGCGTGGCCCACGCTCTCGTGGATCGTGAGCCACAGGTTGGATGGGTGGATCACCAGGTCGTATCGGCCCGGAGACAGCCGCGGGGCGACGACCTTCTCCGCCAAGAGCGTCGGCAACTCGGACAGTTCAGCGATCCATCGGGGTTCCAGGGCGTACTCCCAACCACGACCGACGGGTGGCCCGGTCGTGGTCATATCCTCGAAGCCGGACTCGCTGACGGACACTGCCGTCGCTTCAGGGTGGCAGCGGACGCGCTGCTGCGTCAGTAGGGTGCCGTCGCTGTTGGCATAGAACGTCTGCTCCTTCACTCCTGAGAATGAGCAACTCGTGTGCGAGACGCCAGGGGACTGCAGGAGCAGGTCCGACCAGCCGAGCAGAAGGTCGGCGACCTCGCGGACTGGAGTCTCACTGGGATCGACGAGGTAGTCGGCGACCCAGGTTCCACGATGCACCGGCTCGGCGGCCAGCTCCACCGGCACGGTCGTCAGCGCCCGGCTGGCCCGCGCCAGCGCGACCGCCTGCTCGGCCACCGTCATCGCGGCTTCCGGCCTCACGTCCGTGGTCGCAGCGAAACCCCAGGTCCCGTCGACCAGTACCCGCACACCCAGACCGGTGACCAGGTCGTTGATTGAGTTCTCCAACGAGCGGTCTCGGACGGTGACTGCACTCGACGTCGTGGTCATCACCCGGATCTCGGCGAATCCGGCCCCCATGGACACGGCTGCCGAAAGGGCTGCATCGGCACATTCCGACAGCGGTGCGGACAGGAATTCGGCATCCAGGTGAGGGCCCATGATGTCCTGAGGATAGTCGCATCGGTGTGAGCTGCATCGCCTCCCGTTGCGTCACGGGGACTGCAGTCGCGAGTATGGATCGGTGACATCACTTGTGCTCCTGCGCCACGCGAAGTCCGATTGGCCGCCGGGGGTCCCGGATCTGGAGCGACCCCTGAACCGCCGCGGTCGCCGTGATGCGCCCTCCGTGGGGAGGGTGCTGTCCGCTCGAACTCCGCTCGATGTGGTCATCACCTCTCCGGCGCGGCGCACCAGGCAAACCCTCGAAGCCGTGCTGTCTGCCCTGCCGGTGGGGCTGGAGCCGATCATCGATCCGCGGGTCTACGACGCCGACGTCCCCAATCTGCTGGCGGTCCTGGCGGACGTGCCGGCGGCCGCCGAGCGGGTATTGCTCGTCGGACACAATCC
Source organism: uncultured Actinomycetes bacterium (assembly GCA_964392145.1). GTDB lineage: Bacteria > Actinomycetota > Actinomycetes > S36-B12 > UBA10799 > JACJWR01. The sequence goes on from CAYMPK010000103.1 coordinate 6,248, forward strand.
CGGTATCGAGATGTTGGCCGCCTACCTGATCAGCAACACCGACGACCCTGGATACCGGAAACTCCTGGAGAAGTACCCAACCTCGGGGCTCGCGGAGATCAACCTCCAATCTGCGTGGACCGACCTGTCCGCGAAGTGTGGTGAACTGGTGAGTTTCGACATCCCGCGCGGTTGAGGTCAGGCCGCGGGAGTGTGGGTACCCGGGTCGAAACCACCCGCCGCGTCGGCCGCATCGATCTCCTCGCGCGTGATGCCCAACAGGTGCAACACAGCGTCCAGATAGGGAACGTTGACCGAGGCATCCGCAGCCTGCCGAAGTGCGGGCTTCGCGTTGAATGCGATGCCCATTCCCGCCAGCCGGATCATGTCGATGTCGTTGGCGCCGTCACCGATCGCGACCGTCTGCGCCAGCGGGACCCCGCTCTCGTCAGCGAACCGGCGAAGGGCGGCCGCCTGTGCCCGGCCGTCAACCACTGGCCCGATGACACGACCGGTGAGGGTGCCATCGATGACCTCCAATTCGTTGGCCAGCCAGAAGTCGATGGCAAGCTCATTGGCCAGCGGAGCGACGATCTGTGAGAAGCCGCCACTGACCACAGCGATCCGGTACCCGAGGCGATTCAGGGTGCGGCACAGGGTGCGTGCCCCCGGTGTCAGTCGCACCGAACCTCTTACGTCCTGGAGTACCGACTCGTCGAGTCCGGCCAACAATGCGACGCGGGCGTGCAGGCTCTCGGTGAAGTCCAATTCACCACGCATCGCTGCGGTGGTGACCTCGCGAACCTCCTCCTCGCAGCCTGCGTGCGCCGCCAACAGTTCGATGACCTCGTCCTGGATCAGGGTGGAGTCGACGTCCATGACGACCAAATGGTTGCCCCGGCGAGCCAAGCCGATGTCTTGCACCGCCACGTCCAGCCCGCCGCGCGCGGACTCGGCGGCGAGCGCGTCCCGCAACGCGGCCTCCTGCGCGCCGGACACCTGCAACCGCAGGACAACGAGCGGGTAGGCGGCGAGTCGCTCAATCCGGTCGATGTTGCCGCCCAGGTCTGCCACCCGTGCCGCCACGCCGGCCAGGGATTCCGGGCACAGGGGTTCCCCCATCACTGTGACATTCACCCGGCCGCGACGGCGGGGGTCGTCCAACGGCGAATCGGAATCGACCCGGACGTCGAGTCCGAACTCGGCGGCGGCGGCGGCCAGTGACGCCGCCACCTGGTTGCGGCCGCCCGTCGGCATGGCGAGCAGCAGGCACAACACAAGCTGGCCCCTGATGACGATCTGTTCGGCGTCCTGAACCTCGGCCCCAGTGGCGTGCAGCGAACCGAGCAGTCGGGCCGTGACCCCAGGACGGTCCGGCCCGGTGACAGTGAACAGCACCGATTCCATCAGTCCACGTTATCGCTGGGACGGTTCCGAAAAGGCGATGGCCAGTGCGGCGCGTCCGACCCGACCCAGCGGTACCAATAGTTCGCGGGCGGCTCGGCCGCTGGACGTGCCCGGGTCGGCGGCCGGGACCGCAGCGGCGACGATGGTCAGCAGTCGAGCGCTCAATCGAGCCAGCTCCGCCGCCGGTCCCGAGCTCCCCGGGGCCAGCGGCACCACGTCCAAGCGCTTCAGTCGTTGCTGCAACAGGCCCTGGTCCCGGGATGGGGAAGGTAAGGATTCGAGTACCTCGACGGCCTGCGTGAGTTGGGAGAGCACCTCGGCTCGTGCCGCGCGCGGATCGGCTGCATAGCTCGGCAACCCTGGGCCGGGTAGACCCTGCCAGGTCGCCGCGTCGTCGAGCCGTAACGATGTGGGGACGAGCACCAGCGAACCCTGATCCACGGGCACCAGCACCGCCTGTCCGGCGGCGGCAGCGATCGGCAGACCTGCCGGAAGACCGCCAGGGTCACCCGGGACCGGGAGCACGCAGCGGGCCGCCCCGGTCGCCTTGACCAGCAGGGCGTCCAGGGCTTCTCGAAGCTGCAGGCGGGCCACCTGCCAGTCCTCGAAGGTCGTGGCGCTGCCGTTGAACGGATTGTCACCGCCGAGCACGGGGCACATGGCAACGTCGGTTCGGCCGTCCAGGGCGGCGTTCAACCAGGAGGTGAGCACCCCCGCCCGGGGGTAGATCTCGGCCACCGCGTGGATCGCCACATCTTGGCCACCCGCGGCGAGCAGCCTCAGGTGGTCGTGGCGCTGTTCCATAGCGGAAGGTTACGGGGCTAGGGTCGGCCCCGTGCCATCTGTATTGAGGTTCAGCTCCGTGACTGTCGTGCGCGGGGGCAACGAGATACTCTCCGGCGTCGACTGGGATGTGACCACCGGCCAGCGGTGGGTGGTCCTGGGCCCCAATGGCGCTGGCAAGTCCACCCTGCTCCAACTCGCCGCCGGGCGGATGCATCCCACGAGCGGTTCCGTCGCCATTCTGGGGACGACCCTGGGCAGGGTGGATGTCTTCGAGCTTCGCCCACTCATCGGTCTCGTCGGTGCCGCCGTCACATCCCAGGTCCCGGACTCGGAGACGGTGCTGGACGTCGTCCTCACGGCAGCCTGGTCGATCGCCGGGCGATGGCGGGAGTCCTACGATCCGGTGGATGTCCACCGGGCGCACGCGCTGCTGGCCGAGATGGGCGTCGACGGACTGGCTGATCGCCGGTTCGACACCCTGAGCGAAGGCGAGACCAAGCGCGTACTCATCGCGCGCGCCCGCATGACCGACCCGGAGTTGCTGCTGCTGGACGAGCCCGCGGCGGGGCTCGATCTGGGCGCCCGCGAGGACCTCGTGGGCCGGCTCGGCCGACTGGCCAGAGACGGCGACGCGCCTGTCAGTGTGCTCGTGACCCATCACCTGGAGGAGGTGCCGCCGGGAACCACCCACGCCCTGTTGCTGAGCGGGGGCCGGGTCGTTGCGGCGGGGGAGATAGGGGCCACCCTGACAAGTGCCAATCTCTCGGCCGCCTTCGGGTCGGACCTGGCGGTGACGCGCACCGGGGACCGCTGGACCGCGCGTGCCTGGCGATGATCCTCCGTCGGTGACGAAGTCACCGGCCCACGTGGGTCCTGACGATCCCCGAGTGGCCGACTCTCGGAATCTGACCGACGTCGGC
>CAYMPK010000104.1:0-9298 GCA_964392145.1 uncultured Actinomycetes bacterium
GATGTTGACGCCGTGCTGACCGAGCGCGGGGCCGACCGGCGGGGCGGGGTTGGCCGCACCCGCCTGGATCTGCAACTTGATCAGGCCGGCGACCTTCTTCTTGGGGGCCATTGCTATTCCTGTTCCTAGTTCTTCTGGATCTGGCTGAAGCTGAGTTCGACCGGGGTCTCCCGGCCGAAGATCTCCACGAGTCCGGTGACCTTCTGGGCGTCCAGATTGATCTCCGACACGGTGGCGTGCAAGGTGGCGAAGGGTCCATCGATCACAGTCACGGAGTCGCCCACGGTGACGTCGATCTCGGTAACCTCGGCCGGACTGGCTGCGGTCGGGGCCGTCGAGCCGCCGACGGTCGCGGGTGCTGCGGCCGGTTCCGGCGCCAACATCTTCTCGACCTCGGACAGTGACAGCGGCACCGGCGCACTGCCATGGCCGACGAAGCCGGTGACCCCGGGGGTATGCCGGACGGCACCCCAGGACTCGTCGGTCAGGTACATGCGCACGAGCACGTAACCGGGGTACTTGTTGCGCTTCACCTGCTTCCGTTGCCCCTGCTTGATCTCGGTCACTTCCTCTACCGGAACCTCGACCTGGAAGATGTCATCTTCCAGATGCATGGAGGTCACCCGTGACTCGAGGTTCGTCCGCACCCGGTTCTCGTATCCCGAGTAGGAGTGGATGACGTACCAGTCGCCGGGAGCCTCCAACAGGGTGCGGCGGAACTCCTCGAGCGGGTCCTCCTCGCCCTCCTCGGCCGCGTCCGGCAGTGGCACCTCGGCATCGGCGAGCGCCTCGACCTCGGCGAGCTCGACCAACTCGGCCTCGACCTCGTCGGGAGCGGCAGCCGACTCGTTCTCCCCGATGGCCTCGACCACCTGTGTGGCGGCCTCGGTAGTGGACACGAACTCGTCCGCCGCCGCAGCCTGTTCGGCACTCTCGGCGACAACATCCGGGGTCTCGTCGACATCCGGGCTCTCGTCGATTGCGGACGTGTCGACGTGCTCGGGTGTGGAGTGAATGTCGGACACTGTCGTCCTTCCTGGGGCTCGATCGTTCACGTTGGTGGGTGTGGGCTGTGCTACTGCGATGTCGGGCTACTGGCCGAAGACGAAGAACACCGCCTTGGCGAAGGCGAAGTCGTATGCCGCCAGGATCAGCGCCATGATGACCACGAACACCAGGACCACCCCGGTATAGGAGATCAACTCCGACCTCGTCGGCCAGATGACCTTGCGGAGCTCCGCGATCACCTGGCGCAGGAAGAGTCTGAACCGGGCGATCAGTCCCGGTTTGTCCGCCTTGGCCTTCTTCTTGGCCTGCTTGGCGACCGCCTTGCCCTCGCCTTTGCGTGCTTTGTCGACGTCGCCCGAGCCCCGCTTGCTGCTTGACTGCTCGGCGGCCGAGGATGTCCCGCCGTCGTCCGCCGCGCCCTGCTGATCCCCCCGGTCGGAGGCATCGGACGACTGGGCGTCGTCGTCTTCGCTCACTCGAACCTCCGTTGAGCCGGCCACGGCCGGTGGGATCAAACCCCGACGGTCGCCGGGGAGGTGCAGGTCGCTTCGCAGGGTCGGAGGGACTTGAACCCACAACCCCCGGTTTTGGAGACCGGTGCTCTGCCAATTGAGCTACGACCCTACGGAACCAGCGGACCGGTCGCACACCCGCCTCAAGGCAGGCTCGCGCACGGCACCGAAGGCACCGCCGACAAGAATACGGTAACTGCGGAGGGCGACGGACACCCGGGGCCGCGCCTCGCTCGGGCGCATCGGCAACAATGTGGGCATGCCGAGAGACAAGCGCGTGTCCGCCCGTATCTCCGCCATCGCAGAGTCGGCCACCTTGGCCGTCGACGCGAAGGCCAAGGCCCTCAAGGCGGCCGGTCGCCCCGTGATCGGGTTCGGCGCGGGTGAACCCGACTTCCCCACGCCCGACTACATCGTCGAGGCGGCCGTGAAGGCCTGCTCCGACCCCGCCATGCACCGATACACGCCTGCGGGCGGGCTTCCTGCGCTCAAGTCCGCCATCGTCACCAAGACTGCCCGGGACTCCGGGTACGTCGTCGATGCCAACCAGGTACTCGTGACCAATGGCGGCAAGCAGGCCCTCTACAACGCTTTCGCGGCACTTCTGGATCCAGGTGACGAGGTGCTGCTGCCGGCGCCCTACTGGACCACGTACCCGGAGTCGATCCAACTGGCGGGCGGGGTGCCGACCGTTGTCATGACGGACGTGGCCAGTGGCTATCTCGCGACCGTCGAGCAGCTCGAGGCGGCCACCACCGACGCGACGAAGGCACTCGTGTTCGTCTCACCGTCGAACCCCACTGGGGCGGTTTACCCGCCGGAACAGGTCGCCGAGATCGGTCGTTGGGCCGCGGAGCGAGGTATCTGGGTTGTCACGGATGAGATCTACGAGCATCTCGTCTACGGGGACGCCTCGTTCACCTCTATGCCCGAGCTGGTGCCGGAACTGGCCGACCGTTGCATCGTCGTCAACGGCGTCGCCAAGACCTACGCCATGACCGGCTGGCGGGTCGGCTGGCTGATCGCCCCGCCCGACATCACCAAGGCGGCCACGAACCTGCAGTCCCACGCCACCTCGAACGTCGCCAACGTGTCGCAGGCAGCCGCCCTCGCGGCCGTCTCCGGGGACCTTTCAGCAGTTGCGACCATGCGCACGGCCTTCGACCGGCGGCGGCGACGGATCGTGGAACTGCTGAATGCGATCCCCGGGGTGACCTGCCCGGAGCCGCTGGGCGCGTTCTACGCCTACCCCAGCGTCGAGGATGTGTTGGGTCGCGAGATCCGGGGCCGGGTGCCCACCACGTCGACCGAACTCGCCGGCATCATCCTGGACGAGGCGGAAGTGGCGGTCGTGCCTGGGGAGGCCTTCGGCACGCCGGGGTACCTGCGATTCTCGTACGCTCTCAGCGACGCCGACCTCGAAGAAGGGGTTGGTCGGATAGCCTCCCTGCTCTCCGAGTAGATGGCCGTCGAGCGGCGGCTGGGGAGCAGACGCTAGAGCGAGCAGCCCACCAGGATAGGTTCGGGCTGCAGCTCGATCCCGAACTCCGCCACCACCCCGTCACGGACAGCACGGGCGAGTTCCAGCACGTCGTATGTGTCGGCGCCGCCACGGTTGGTCAACGCGAGGGTGTGCTTGCTGCTCAACGATGCGGGCGCACCCGGACGCACCCGGTATCCCTTGGTGAAGCCGGCATGCTCGATGAGCCACGCCGCGCTGGTCTTCACCGCTGCCAGCGGGGCCGGGTATCGGGGCGCCTCGGCAGGCAGGATGTCCGCTGCCGCTGCTGCTGACATCACGGGATTGGTGAAGAAGGATCCGGCGCTCCAAGTGTCGTGGTCCGCGTCGTCGAGGACCATCCCCTTCGACCGCCGCAGCGACAGCACCGCCCCGGCGACCTCCTCGATGGCCGCGACGGCACCCACGTCCACCCCGACCGTCCGCGCCAGTTCCGAGTAACGCACCGGCGCCGAGGACTCCCGTTGGGGCAACTCGAACGTCACCTCCAGGATCAGGTAACGCTGCGGGTCGGATTTGAAGATGCTGCTGCGGTACCCGAAGGCGCATTGATCCGCGGTCAGCCTGACCCCTGCGCCAAGGCGGCGATCGAAGGCACGGACCGTTCGAATCGTGTCGGCCACCTCTGCCCCGTACGCCCCGACGTTCTGGAACGGGGTCGCACCAACGGCACCTGGGATACCGGAGAGCGCCTCCACGCCAGCGCGCGACGCGGAGACCATCGAACAGACGAACCCCGACCATGATTCGCCGGCGGCCACCGTCACCAGATCGCCCGCTGTCTCCCACCCGTGACTACGCACGAGTACGACGCGTCCTGCGAAACCTTCGTCGGAGATCAGCAGGTTGCTGCCGCCCCCCAGCAGCAGCACCGGCACTCGCGCGGCGTCCGCATCCCGGACCGCCTCGATCAGCGCTGCCTCCGAGCCCGCCACCACGACGTCGGCGCACGGCCCCCCGACGCGCAGGGTGGTCAATTCCGAAAGCAGCATCGTCCGTGGGTCCCGGTGTCGGCCTCAGGCCGGCAACTTGACCACCGCGGTGGCATGGCCCAGCACGGACACTCCGTCCGCACTGGCGTGCAGGTCGAGCCGTACCCGGTCGCCGTCCAGCAATTCGGCGACCGTGGCGGTGACGTCGATGTGGGTACCGTGATCGTCGTCGGGAACGACCACCGGCTTGGTGAATCTGACGCTGAAGGATTCCATCAGCCCAGGGTCACCCACCCAATCGGTCACGACCCGACCTGCTTCGGCCATCGTGAACATGCCGTGGGCGATGACATCCGGCAATCCCACCATCGTTGCTAGCCGCTGGTTCCAATGGATCACGTTGAAGTCGCCGGAAGCCCCGCAGTACATCACCAGGTTCATCCGCTGGACACCGAATCGGCCGGTGGCAACTTCCTGGCCCACCTCGAGAGGTTCACCCGCGTACGTCATGACACCTCCTCCGGTGCGGTTCCGCGTGAGACCAGCACGGAGCGGGTGGTGACGACTCGCTCACCGGCGACGGTCTCGACGTCGGCCCTAGTCACGAGGAACTCGTTGCGACCGGAGGTGGAGATGCTCTCCAACGAGGCTTTGACCACAACCTCGTCGCCCGCCACCAGCGGGCGCGCGTACTCGAAGCTCTGCTCACCGTGCACGATGCGCGAATAGTCCACGCCGAGTTCGGGGTCGAACATGGCACCGGCCATCGCCTTGATGGTGAGGACGAAGGGGAAGGTTGGCGGCGCGATGAGGTCCGGGTAGCCGTTGGCCCGAGCGACCTGAAGATCATGGTAGTTCGGGTTGGAGTCGCCGATGGCGGTGGCGAACTCACGCACCTTCTCGCGCCCCACCAGATACGGCTCTGTGGTCGGGTAGCGCTTGCCGACCAATTCCGCGTTGAGCCCCATCTACATGCCGCCGATCTGACCGCCGGTGACCGGGATTGTCACGCCCGACACGTAGTCGGAGTCGGATGATGCCAAGAACGCATGCACGCCCGCGATCTCCTCCGGCGCGCCGAAGCGACCGAGCGAGATCATCATCCGTGCCATCTGCCGCATCTCCTCAGGAACCCCGGCGGTCTCACCGGGTTTCTTCGCCGCAGTCATCCGGGTCTCGATGAAACCGGGTGCCACGGCGTTGACGTTGATGCCGAATGGCCCGAGTTCGCGGGCCAGGGTCTTGGTGACGGCGATGAGACCACCTTTGGCCGCCGTGTAGTTGACCTGCCCGGGATTGCCCATGATCGCGGCCACCGAGGAGGTGAACACGATCTTGCGGTTGTGGGCGGGACGACCGTCGCTGCCGATCTCGGCTTTCGCCGCGTCGCGCATCACCGGTACCACCGCTCGGGAGGTGTGGAAGGCGGTCCGCAGGTTGGCGTCGAGAACGAAGTCGAACATCTCGTCGTCCATCAAGTGGAACATCTTGTCGCGGGTGGCCCCGGCGTTGTTGATCAGGATGTCGACGGTCCCGAAGTGCTCGATGGCGCTGGCGACCAGACGTTCCGCCTCGGCGAAGTCGACGGTGTTCGCCACGCACGCGACGGCGGTGCCGCCGTTTGCCAGGATTGCCGAGACGCTCTCGTCGGCCGGTTCGGCGTCGATGTCATTGACCACCACACTCGCACCGTCGGCGGCCAACCGGGCGGCGGTCGCCGCTCCGATTCCCCTGCCACCCCCGGTGACGATGGCAACCTTGCCTGACAACCTGCCCATACGTGCCTCCCGCGTCGAGAACCTGCTGAAAGAGCTTCCAGCACGCACGCTACCGCTCAGCGCCGCGATTGTTCCCGCAGGGCGGCAGCGGTGGAAAGTTGCTAGCGGGTTTCCTTGTGCTCGGTGTGGTGGTTGCAGCGCGGGCAGTACTTCTTCATCTCGAGCCGGTCGGGGTTGTTCCGCCGGTTCTTCTTCGTGATGTAGTTGCGCTCCTTGCAGTCAGCACATGCGAGGGTGATCTTCGGGCGTACGTCTGAGGCCTTTGCCACGGCACTTGCCTTTCGGGTAAGAGGGGAACATTTGTAGCGGAGGCCGGACTTGAACCGGCGACACAGCGATTATGAGCCGCTTGCTCTGCCAGGCTGAGCTACTCCGCCGCTCGCGGGGATTTACCCCGGTCGAGCCCCTTTACGGAATCGAACCGTAGACCTTCTCCTTACCATGGAGACGCTCTGCCGACTGAGCTATTGGGGCCGAACTGCGTGCCTCACGAGGGTACACGGAGGGTCAACGAATCCTCACGAGCGGGTCTGACAGGGTAGCGCTCCGCCGCTCCACACGGTTGAATCGCTTCCCATGAAGTGGACAACCGAAGACATCGGCGACCTGACCGGGCAGACCTTCGTGGTCACCGGCGCCAACTCGGGGCTCGGGCTGGAGACCACCAAAGCGCTGGTGGCCCGCGGCGCTCTGGTGATAGCTGCCTGCCGGGATCTGGCGAAGGGGCAGGCCTGCACGCTGCTCAGCGGTGACGGCTCGGTGGACCTGCGCGAACTGGACCTCGCGGACCTGGCGTCCGTTCGCGCATTCGCGGCCGGGGTGCTGGCCGACTACCCGCAGATCGACGTCCTGATGAACAACGCCGGGGTTATGGCCATCCCGCGCGCCGAGACCGCTGACGGCTTCGAGCGGCAATTCGGCACCAACCACTTGGGGCACTTCGCCCTCACCGGGGAGTTGTTGCCCGCGCTTCTCGCTGCGCCGGCGGCACGGATCGTGACCACCAGCTCGGGCGCACACAAGATGGGACGGATGAACTTCGACGACCTGCAATCGAAGAGGTCGTACCGGCGATGGGCTGTTTATGGCCAGTCGAAGCTGGCGAACCTGCTGTTCACGCTGGAGTTGCAGGCACGGCTGGCCGGCGCGGGAGCCGCGGCGATCGCCGTCGCCGCCCACCCCGGGTTCGCCAACACGAACCTTCAGTCCGCCCATGCCAAGGCGACGGGAAGGGCGCTGGAGGAACGGTTCATGGGCATGGTGAACAAGGTGATGGCGCAGTCTGCGGAGATGGGTGCGCTGCCCCAATTGTTCGCGGCCACCTCCCCTTCCGTGCGCGGCGGCGATTACATAGGCCCGGATGGTTTCGCCGAGTCGCGCGGGCATCCCAAGGTGGTCCACCCCAACGAACGTGCCCAGGACGTGGTGGATGCCGCCCGTCTTTGGGCGGAGTCGGTACGGCTGACAGGGGTCGACTACGCCGAACTGGACGATCTGATCCCGCCTGCTCGGACCGGTTCATGAGTGCCTCCGAGCCGGATTCACCCCATGCCGTGAGCCAGTGGGTGCTGCACCTGTTGCAGGACGAGTTCGGCGACGCGATCCGCACGACCGGCTCGATGAGCTACGAATTGCCGGTCGGCAGCACGAAGGTGATCGTCGACGTGCGACCGGCCGGTACGCGCACCGTGATCAACATCCTGGCGCCGCTGGTGTTCTACGCCACGCCCTCCTCCGAACTGTTCGAACATGTCGCACGTCAGACCGGCGCCCCCGGTCTGGGACACCTGCGGATCAAGGACTCCGAACGGGATGGCCTGGTCGACATCCTGGTGGCGGGGCAACTCCCCGGCGACGATGTCGACCGGTCTGAACTGATCACGACGGTCGCCGTCATCGGCGGTTTCGCCGACGACGTGGACGATGATCTGGCTCGCCGCTTCGGCGGCGAAGTACTCACCTCTTGACGACCCTGCCCACCCAACCACCCGATGAGACTGGAGTACCCGTGAACCTCGCCGACAACCTCGTCCGTACCGCTGCCCAGCACGGTGACCGGACGGTCATCAAACTCGATGACTTCGAACTGAGCTACGCCGCTCTGGATGTGGCTAGCCAACTGGCCGCCGGCTGGCTGACCGAACTCGGTGTTGAGCCGGGCGACCGGGTCTGTGTCATGCTGCCGAACCTGCCCCAGTTCCCGATCCTCTACTTCGGCGCCCTGCGCGCCGGTGCCGTCGTCGTCCCGATGAATCCACTGTTCAGATCCCGCGAGATCGAGTTCTACCTGGCTGACTCCGAGGCGAAGGTGCTGTTCGCGTGGGAGGGGGTCGCTGAGGAGGCGCTGGCGGGAGCCGAGGCGGCCGGCACACCGTGCATCCTGGTGTCGACCACCGACTTCGCCGCGGAACTGGGTACGCATGCGCCCGTGCCGGGGGTGGTGGACCGTGCCGCGAATGACACCGCGGTGATCCTCTACACCTCGGGCACCACCGGAAAGCCCAAGGGCGCCGAACTGACCCACAGCAACCTGCTCAGCAACGTCGACGCATCGGTGAATCTGTTCGGGGGCGGTCCGGAGGACGTGATCTTCGGCGGCCTTCCGCTCTTCCACTCCTTCGGTCAGACCTGCGGGCTGAACTCCGCGGTCGCACTCGGCGCCAGCCTGACCCTGCTGCCCCGCTTCGAGCCTGGGAAGGCCCTGGAGGTACTCGCGCGCGATCAGGTGACGGTGCTCGAGGCGGTGCCGACCATGTATGTGGCTCTGCTGCAGCACCCGGACCACGCCTCCTACGACACCTCCAGTCTTCGACTGTGTGTCTCAGGCGGAGCCTCACTGCCGGTGGAGGTCCTGAAGGGCTTCGAGTCCGAGTTCGGCACGACCATCCTCGAGGGCTACGGGTTGTCGGAGACCAGTCCTGTGGCATCGTTCAACCATCCCGACCGGGAACGCAAGGCCGGTTCCATCGGGACACCGATCCGGGACGTCGAGATGCGCCTGATCGACAGCGATTGGAACGACTCCCCCGAGGGCGAGATCGGGGAGATCGCCATCAAGGGACCGAACGTGATGAAGGGCTACTGGCAACGTCCCGATGCCACCGGGGACGCGATCAAGGATGGCTGGTTCCGCAGTGGCGACCTGGCGAGGCGCGATGAGGACGGCTATTACTTCATCGTCGACCGGGCCAAGGACATGATCATCCGTGGAGGCTTGAACGTCTACCCACGCGAGATCGAGGAGGTGCTCTACGAGCACCCGGCGGTCGCCGAGGCCGCCGTCGTCGGGATCCCGGACGATGTGAAAGGTGAGGAGATCGGGGCCGCGGTGACGCTCAAGCCCGGGGCGACCGCCAGCGAGGAGGAGTTGCGCGCCTTCGTCAAGGACCGCGTGGCTCCCTACAAGTACCCGCGCATCGTCTGGTTCGTTCCCGAGGGCCTGCCCAAGGGCCCGACCGGGAAGATCCTCAAGCGCGAGATCCACCCGGTCTGAACCGCCGGTCGCCTCGGCTCAGACCGGGTGGCCGGTTGGTCCTCAGGCATCAACTG
>CAYMPK010000105.1:0-9278 GCA_964392145.1 uncultured Actinomycetes bacterium
AGCCTGATGGCCGAGCTCTTGGGCCGCGAGACACGGCTCGAGGTTGTCGTGGCCGAGGACGGGGATGAGCCGAAGGTTGGCATGGTGCATGTGTGCCCGCCCGGCGTCGACCTCGTGATTCAAGGCGGCGTCATCCGCCTCTTACCGACGGCCACGGGTACCGGCCCCAAGCCCTCGGTGGACGCGATGCTCGCCTCGATAGCCCTGGAGTTCGGCGAGCGGGCTGTTGGCGTCATCTTGTCGGGAACTGGTTCTGACGGCGCCTACGGGATGCGGGAGATCCACGCTGCCGGAGGGCTGACAATCGCCCAGGACCCAGGCAGCGCGAAGTACGCCTCGATGCCGCAATCGGCCATCGATGGTGGAGTCGTTGACCGCACAGTCGCTGCGGATGAGGTGGGCGACATCCTCGCCAGACTGGTGTCCGGCGAGCTGGACCATGCCGGCGACGACACGCACGTGGCGGACACCCTGATGAGGCGGATCGTTTCCGCGATGCACTCCCAGACCGGCGTCGACTACTCCTCCTACAAGGAGTCCACCCTGCGCCGGCAGATCACGCGCCGAATGGCGGTGCTGCAGATCCAGGACCAGGCCGACTACCTGACCTATCTGATGTCGGAGCGGTCAGAGGCGCGGATTTTGGCGCAGAACATGCTCGTGTCCGTCACATCCTTCTATCGCGATCCGCAGGTCTGGGATGCCCTCGGCGATGCCCTGGCCGAACGGGTGGCCAACTGGGACGGAACCGAAGCGATGCGCATCTGGGTTCCCGGCTGCGCGACCGGCGAGGAGGCGTACACCGTCGTCATGGTGGTGGCGCGGGCTATGGGCTTTCCGAGCAACCTGTCCGAGCGGATCAAGGTCTTCGCGACTGACCTGGACGATGCCGCGCTGGAGTTCGCCCGGCGTGCCACCTACCCGGAGGCCTCTGTCGCACATCTTCCACCGGTCCTCAGGTCCGCCTACATCGAGACTTCCGGTCCTACCGTCCGGGTGGCATCGGAGGTCAAGGAGTGCGTGGTCTTCGCCCGACACAATCTGGCCGTGGATCCGCAGTTCCTGCGGATGGACCTGGTGTCCTGCCGCAATGTGTTGATCTACTTCGAGAACGATCTGCAGGACTCGGTCCTGCGAACGATCCACTACGCCCTGGCACCTGGCGGTCTGATGGTGCTGGGCACTTCGGAAGGTCTCGGGTACCTGTCCGATGCCTTCATTCCGATTGCCTCGAAACTCCGCATCTACCGGCGGGGCACGAATTCGTTGGACCCTCCGAGGCGCCGCGGGGCACCGACTTCCTCGCAGCCCGTGGCCACTCGAGCCTTACCGCACCCCGAACAGAGTGACGATCACCAGGTACTGCGCGAATCGATCCTGCGCGTGGTGGCGCCCCCCTCGATCGTGATCAATGAAAGCGGCAACCTGGTGCAGGTCTTGGGGGATGTCGCCCGGTTCTGCCAGTTCCCGCAGGCATCGATGGACATGTCCGTGGCCTCGCTCGTCAGACGGCCGCTGCTCGGTGAGGTGCGCCGTCTGCTGGCGCAGACCCGGGTCACCGGCGCCGCCTCGCTGGGTTCGCCCATCGACCTCGACGACGGTCTGCCCCCCGTTCAGGTCTCGGTACGACTCGCGTCGAGCAGTTTGGGAGCCTTCTCGATCGTCAGTTTCGCGGAGGAGACCTCGGCCCCATCGGAAGTTGCTGCCGACCCCGAGTCCCGCGATGCCCTCCGGCTACAGGTCGAACTCGAATCCACCCGCGAGACCTTGCAGGCCACCATCGAGGAACTCGAGACGGCCAATGAGGAACTGCAGGCCATGAACGAGGAGATGATGGCCTCCACTGAGGAGTTGCAGGCCTCCAACGAAGAACTCGAGACGATCAACGAGGAGCTACAGGCGTCCAACGAGGAGCTCAGCACCCTGAACGAGGAGCTTCACGTCCGCAGCCGCGAACTGAGCGACGCCAACCGGGACCTGCGGAATATCCAGGCTGCCATCAGCCAGGCGTTGATCCTTGTCGATCGCGAGAAGCGCATCACCCGCTATTCGCCCTTGGCGGTCCGACTGTTCGCGATGGTCGAGGAGGATCTGGGCACCCCCCTGAATCGCATCGCGACGACCATCGCGCTGCCCGGCCTCGACAAGGCCTTGGACGATACCTTGCGCAATGGCACCACAGTCGTGTTGGAAGCCATCGGTAGCGATGTCGACTATCAGGTTGCCGTGTCCGCTTGGCGCGATGATCAAGGTGAGATCGGCGGTGCCGTGCTGAGCATCAACGACACGACCTCGGCACGAGCTCGGCGGCTAGAGGCCGCCCGGGTACAAGAGGAACTCGGCCTGGTCACCGGACAGATCGGTGTTGCGGCGTGGACTCGAAGACTGTCCGACGGGGTGCTGCTCGGCATCAGCGACGAGGCGGTCCGACTTCTGGGTGAATCCGCTGACCGACTCTGTCAGGATCCCGAGGCGTGGTTGGCTCACGTTCTCCCGGAGGATGTTGAGACCGCGGCGCGCAGCCGCTTGCCCGACAGGGAGCAGCGCCTGCAGTACCGAACCGAGATCGACGGACAGGTGCGAACGATCCTCGACATCGACCTGGGTGCCTTAGGGTCCTCGCCCGACGAACGCTTCGGGACACTTCAAGACATCACCGACGCCGCCGAGGCGTTGGGGGCGCTGTCCACCGAGGCGGCCATCACGGCCGCTGCTTTCCGCCTACCCGGCCGGCTGCTCATGCAGACCAGCGAGACCGGCCGCATCCTGCGGGTTTCACCGGACTGTGAGACGTATCTGGGCGTGCCGGAGGACCTGGTGCTGAACCGTGACTTGTCCAGCCTCTGCATTCCAGAGGATCAGGAGATATTGGGCAACTGGCTCACGAGTGTGCAACGGGGGAACGCGCATCTGCTGGAGGTCCGGTGCATGGGCAGGGACGGTCGGCTTCGTCGTCTGGCCCTCGAAGGGGCGCAGATTCCCTCAACAGAGATCGGCCGATTGCTTCTCGTCGCAACTGATGTAACCCAGACCCGGGAGGAGTACGACCGACTTCGCCGCCACAGCCGCACCGATGCCCTCACGGGACTCTCGAGCCGAGCAGCCATGATCAGCACGCTCAGCTCTGAGTTGCGTCGAGCCGAGATCGAAGGCACCTCGTTGGCATTGGTCTGGCTCGATCTTGACGACTTCAAGGACATCAACGACCGTTACGGCCACCCGGCCGGCGACACGGCCTTGGCCGAGGTCGCCGGGCGCATCAGGTCGAATATGGGCAATGACCTGGTGATCGCCCGCATGGGCGGGGACGAGTTCGCCCTCCTCATGCGAGATGTTGACCACCTGGAGCAGCTCGATTTCCTGGCGGACAAGTTGTTGCATGCCCTGCGGAGCCCGCTGGATGTCGGCACGGCCACCTGCCACGTCACAGGGTCGGTGGGGATTGCCATG
Source organism: uncultured Actinomycetes bacterium (assembly GCA_964392145.1). Lineage (GTDB taxonomy): Bacteria > Actinomycetota > Actinomycetes > S36-B12 > UBA10799 > JACJWR01. Next base: position 3,451 of record CAYMPK010000105.1, read on the forward strand.
TTCCCCAAAGATTCGTCGACGGTGGATGGACTGCTACAGGCCGCCGACACCGCGATGTACGCGGCCAAGCGGGAGGGGGGCGATCAATTCCGCTTCCACATCCCGGGCATGCACGCCGAGACGGAACAACGGGCGCAACTGCGACAGGAACTCGCCGATTCGATCCGAACGCGCTCCTTCACGTTGCACTACCAACCCATCTACGACCTGACAACCGGCAAGGTCTGCGCCGCTGAGGCACTGCTGCGCAGGGTTCTGAAGAACGGAACGATCCAGTCCGCGGGAGCCTTCATCGCCGCTGCCGAGTACAGCGGGCAGATCCGTGCGATGGGCCGTCAGATGATCGCGCATCTGATTCAGGACGCGGCTGAGGTGCTGCCCCCCGATCTGCCCATCGCGATCAACCTCTCGCCCACGGAACTCAATGACCCCACCCTCTTGTCCTACATCCGTCAGTCCGGCCTGATCGACTTGATGCCCCGGCTGCTGATCGAAGTGACCGAACATATTCTGCTGGAGCCCCGCAGCACCGGCATCCAGACACTGTCGATACTTCGATCCTTGGGGGCCAGAGTCGCATTGGACGACTACGGAACGGGCTTCTCCAACCTGCAGACTCTCGAACAGCTGCAGCCCCACGTCATCAAGGTGGATGGTTCCTTCACCGATCTGGCAGCGCAGCGGGACCCGCGTGGCCGCGCGTTCATCGCCGCCGCGAGCACGCTGGCAGAGTCACTCGATTCCGTCGTCCTGTCCGAGGGCGTCGAGACCGAGGCTCATCTGCACGTCGTGGAAGATCTGGGGATCTCGCTGGGCCAGGGTTACCACCTGGACCTGGTGATGCCGCCGGACGAACTTGTGGCCACGGTCGCCGCCAAGGGAATCGCGAACTTCCCATGACACCCATCGTCTGATGCACCACGTACCGGACCACGTCCCGGCTCACTACTACGCCGAGTACGTGAGGGCCCTGCACTCGGGTGATGTGAATTCCGTTCGGCACATCATGCTGGTGATGGCGGAACAAGGCTTCACTGCCGATCAAGTGATTCGTGACCTGATCGCTCCGGGTCAACGTGAGATCGGTCAAGCCTGGGGAGGATCCAAACTAACTGTCGCCGAAGAGCATGAGGCGACCGCGATCGCCGAGGAAGCGTTGGTACTGTTGCTCGACCCTGCCACCGATACCTCCGACGGTCGGCTCGGACACGTTGTCCTCTGCGCCGCCCAGGGCGAGTGGCACTCGATTGCGGCACGGATGGTCGCAGCGGTTTGGCGGCACCTGGGTTGGGAGGTTCGCCTGCTCGTGCCCTCCGTACCGGCGGGCGACATCAAGGAGTTGCTGGCCGGATCCCCCGTTTCGCTCTCGGGGGTGACATGCGCCATGTCGGCCAACATCTTCGGCGCCTGGCGCGTCATCTCGACCCTTCGCGAGTTGGGGTGTTGGGTGATCGCCGGGGGCCGAGGGTTCGGGTCGCCCGTACAGGGAGAGAAGGCTGTTCGGATTCTGGGCGCCGATGCCTATGCGGCTGACCCGATGTCGGGCCACGAGGTACTCCTCCGTCTACTGGCCCTCGGATCTCCGGGTCAGCGTCCCGGTGCGGATCTGGGCGCTCGGGGCGCGGAAGCCGAGCAACTCATGCGGGAGGCGCTGCCGATCGTGTCGGATTGTGTCGCGCTCGCCGATGGTCTGCGTCCGGGGTTGATCTGCGATGAACGGACCGCCCGGCAGGCTCGAGACGATGTGCACCTTCTGTTCACCTCCGCCGTCTCCGCGGTGTTGATTGATGCGCCGTGGATCGTGTCCGAACACGTGGCCTGGTATCGCCAGATGATGTTGTCCTCCGGGGCGGATCCGGAAATCGGGAATCTCTGGATCGAAACCTTGTTGAGTCGCCTCCCCCATCAGGCGCGACACATCCGGGCCGTCCTGGACGCGACCCCGCGCCCCTGAGGCTGGTAAGCCTTCGCCAGACTCCCCCATGTCGACGCCCCCTACAGGGAGGGTTCGGGAACCCCCAACGTCGATGCGATCTTCGTCAGTGTGGTCCGCTCGATCTCGGTGACGCCCTTGGAGGCCTGGGCGACCGCGACTCCGATATCCAGGAGCCACTGAGCCACACCGATGGCCTCCTGTTCGGGCAGCGTGTGCAACACGTCTGCGGTCGATTGAAGTTTGGCGACACCGTCATCGATGATCTGCTGGATGGAGTCGCCGTGGGGACGTCCCAACTGTTGGCGCGCCTCCTTGCTCTGAGCATCGGGGATGATGTCAGCAATGAGTCCCGATGCATCCCCGCGGTTGCCTGTTTGCGTCAATGCTTTCGCACCGGCTGTGGACTCCTTGATGGTGGAGATCGGTCCATGGGATCCGGCGGCGTACATGGTCGTGATCACCTGAAGCGGGGCCTCCGTGATGGTGATCCACTGTTCGTCGGTGAAGTCGGACTTTCCACTCATGCGCTGCTCCCTGGTCGACGTTGCCGGTCCCTGGACAGTACACACGTGCGGTGGTCGGACACCTGCGGGAGTGGTCGAAGCGTTCCGGCTTCTCGGCTGTGGTCCTGCGCTGCTCGACGTGGCCCCCACGCGAAATCATCGGACGTTGTACGTAGCGGTCATCGGTCCCGGACCAGAGGCGACGGACCAGGATTGCGACGCTGCCCGGGACATCGGACGCCGGCTGGCCGAACTGGGCCACCTGGTGGTCACCGGAGGGCTCGGCGGCGTTATGGAGGCTGCGAGCGCCGGTGCGCAGGCGGCCGGTGGTTGCACCGTCGGGCTGCTCCCCGGGTATGACAGGGAGGCAGGCAACGCTTTCCTTTCCGTGGCATTGCCGACGGGACTGGGAGAGTTGCGCAACGGCCTCGTCGTGCGTTGCAGCGATGTGGTCATCTGCGTGGGCGGCAGTTGGGGAACACTCAGCGAGGTCAGTCTGGCCATGAGGACGGGCGTCCCGGTCATTGCCCTCGATGGTGGATGGTCCCTGCCCGCCGCGGGCGCCATCCGCGCCAGCACGCCCGACGAAGCCGTGCAGCGAGCCGTGAGTGCCCTGGCATGAGTGGATGTCCGGATGCGCCACAGGGGCCGCCCAAGGGTCCCTTGTGCATGGGGTGACGGCTCCTCGTTTCCCTGTTATGAGCAATGGGCGGGCCCTTGGCAAGCAGCCCACCCGAGCGAGTTCAGTGCGTGCTCCGTGCTCGTCGGACCAGTCGGAGGATCCGGCAACGTAACTGCCCGCATGGCGATGGCGCATCCGGACTCAAGCTGCCCAGAAGGCGACCTCGTCAACTCGTGACGGCGAACCAGCGACCCTCCGGATCGCTGAACGCGAAACTCCTCACGCCGCCGTGCTCGCCTATCCCCATGACTTCAACGCCACGCTCAAGCAGACCTGCTCGGGCTGCTTCGAGGTCATCAGCATGTAGTGCGATGGAGGGCGTGGCGAGGTCGAGACCGTCGGGGTTGTCGGCCATCATCGCGAGAGGGACGAGTTCGAAGGCGAACGACTGCTCGACGAAACCCACCTGGACGATGGAGAATTCGCCGAACTCCTTGCGTTCCTTCTCCACCATCCCCACTTGCTCAATCCAGAATCGGCGGCAGGCCTCTGGGTCAGTGACGTAAAGGACGACATAGTTGACGCGCATCATCGCGAATCCTTTCGGTGGCAGTCTGCGGGGAATACCTCTTGCGGGTTATGAGCCAGCAAGGACGTCGCGGACATGGCGCGGAATGGCGCTTAGGCCTCGATTAGAGTCACCACGGTATCGGCGTGCACACCATCCGCAGCCATCGAATCGGCGGCCAGCGAACTTGCGAGTGCCGTTTGGAATGTCTCCAGGTCGGGCGTATCGACCAAAACCGCTGCCCGCGTGGGGTCGTCCGGGTTGATGAAGGTTCGGACTGAGATGCCATACGGACCGAACAGTTCCTCACGCTTAGGGGAAGCGAGCCAATGGTCCTTGTCATCGATGTCGTGGCAGACAATGAGTGTCGCCATTCTGACTCCCTTGATCGGTAGCAGTGCCGAGTCTCGGCACCGCGGAAGTATGCCACGGAACCCCGAGGGATGGCGGACGACTCCGGTCGGGGTGCAGTGAGGGATGGCCGGTGAGCGCTCAGGCCTCACGATGGCCTGCCCGTGGTCCGCCTTCAGACCTAACCGAAGCACTCCGTCACGTCCTCATCGACTTCGAGCGTGCCCGGCCTTTCACACATGGGTGCCACCGGGTAATGCGCAGACGCGGCTCCGACAACTCCGACACTCTCCAACTACAGCGTCAGCGGCGGGGCCCCGCGTCACCTCAGGAAGGGCCGATGGTGTCACGGTTTTCAAAAGTGTTGAAGTGCAGCTTGCTTTCACTGTCAGCCACTGGGCTCAGCATTGTCAGTCTCGGCGTTTCCCACTGCATTGCGGGCCTCCTCGGTTTTCGGGGATCCTAGCAGTCTCGATGGATCTGCTGACCCTCACCCGCAACTTCCCAACTGACGAATCCCATCGAGCGAAGAAGCGAGAGTAGGTCGGGTTCTCTGGGCCTGACGAGTCGCTTACGCAGGCCTCGCAGAGCCTCAGAGTTCGGCAGGCCGAACAGCCCTGGTCGCAGTACAACTCGCAGCAGACGGTGGTGTTACTGACACCTGCGCGGCGGTGACCGACATCAGTTGAACGTCGTCATTCTCGTCACCTTGAATCTGATTACCGCCTGGAACGACGGGACTGGGGAAAAGCCGACGAGCGACGCACAGGAGGCTTCCCACCTCAACGGTGCCGAGTAGTTCGCCTGGAAGAACGTCAGCCCATTAGGAGCGAGAGACCAGCCATGAAAGCCTGGCGCGGCGCTGGAGAAGACGGCGAACCGTTGCCGCGGCTGCACGATCGCACCGTTGGTCAAGCCGATAGTGATGGCGAGTCCCCCTCGCGGGTTGTAGCAGCTGGATGCGTCTCCGATCGTGGCAGAATCCTCGGCCACGAGTTCCAGGACGACATTGGCAGGGATCACCATGTTGGACCGTCCCGTGGGGTTCTTCGTGCCGTCGCTCTTGAAGTTGATGTTGTACGTGAAAAACTCAGTCCCCGGATCACCTTTCGCCCCAGGTGCACCCGCGACGCCGGGAGCCCCTCGGGGACCCGGTACCCCGCGCGGCCCTGTCGCGTTCCAGCGCAGCAGACGCTCGTTGGTCCGACACCGCTGACCAGCCTGATAGTCGATCACCCTGGTTGCGCCCACCGACGGACCTGCCACGATGCTGCGACACGCATAGATCCACCCCGGCCCCGTCGTCGGAATCGAGGCAACCGCCACGCCGCCAGCCAACGACGCTGACACGATCATCCCCGCCGCGAAGCCGGCCCCAACCTTCCCAGTAGTTCCCGAGATCAAAGGCTACTTGGAAGGCATCGCGGTACTTCCTCTACAGAGGGTACTTACCAAACCACAAAGAGTAGTGCACTCCGTTGCAGACCACCAGGGCCACAAACAGACGCCCACCCCGAGGGGACATCATCGGGGCGAGCGTATTGCTCGCAAGGCGGAGAAGCATCGAGAGCGAGCCGATAGTAGCGCCGCGACTCCACCCATCGATTCGTTCGGCGACGTCCTGACGCAATTCTGCATGACGGGATAACGAACAGCCCGCGCTCGCTCACCCCACGGGCTGATCTGCTCGACCTCCCACGCTTGGAATGCCGGAGTACTTTGAAGTCATGTCCAGCGAACAGGTCGAGTCGTTCATCGAAGCAGTACGACAAGACCCGGCGCTTCAAGACGAGGTGACAGCCGCGACCACACCAGCGCAGGTCGTGGAGATCGCGGCGCAGCACGGAT
>CAYMPK010000106.1:0-9244 GCA_964392145.1 uncultured Actinomycetes bacterium
GCCAGGCCGGCATCAGCAGCATCGCCAAAAGCATCATCCGGCGCAGATCGTCGTTGAGGGCGGACAGTTCGTGCGAGGACAGTTCGAAGGACCGGTCGTGCAGGTACTGCTGCTGATCGTGGTCGGAGTAGGTCGCGCTGATCTTGGTGAGGAAACTGTGCCAGGCCTCGGTATCGGCCGGTGCGGCATCGGCGCCGAGGCCACTGCGCTTCAGTTGGCGCAGCAGTACCGAATGCCAGGCGTCCGGCACTGCTTCCGGATTCATGCGCCGGAGCCCTGCTCTGCGAAGGTGGTGACAGTCATCGTCTGGTTGTGCAGCCCGCTGACCCCGTCGATCGGTGAGATCTCACCGTAGGAGTAGAACCCGATGACCGAGGAATCGGCACCGAGCGCATCCAGTACGGCCTCTGTCTCCTCCTCCGAGCGACTGCCCATCGCCAGGCGTCGGCCTACGCACGAGATGGCCAGGGTCAGGCTCACATCACGCTGGGCGCTGGCCGATGCGGCCTGATGGGCACCCTCGACCAGCCGATCGGTCGTGGTGCGCATCAGTCGGGCCGACCAGCCCTCCGGAACGTCACCTGCGAACCTCATCGACTCATCGGTCTCATCGATTCCCAGGATCGTCCGTACGTAGGACGTCCGACGATCGGGTGACTCGATGCACAGTGGGTACATCAGCGCACTGCCTGGTAGTTCCGCGGCCAGGTCGCCGAGGTACTCGCGGTACAGAGCGAGGGCTGGTTTACCGTCCAACTCGTACAGGGTGCTGGAGCTGCTCCGGGTGATCTTCCGGTACGGCCCGAAACCCTGCCAGCCGCCTTGGGACCCGAACCGGACCGAGACGTTGTCGGCGAAGGCCAGCGCCACAACTGCATGAGTATTGGCTCGGCCGTCCACCCAGACCCACGTCTGCTCGAACCGGTCACCGTCACCGGCGAGCCCTCCTGAGATCCGGCAACTCGACGGCAACTCCTCGGCGAGTCCGGCGACGAGGTCCGACGCGTTGACGGAGACTCCCTCGCTGAGGAGCACGACGCACGTAGGCGTGAAATCGACGGTCGAGGAAACGACCCGGCCGAGTCTGCGACCGATGTCGGCGGCGGCCTCGCCCGGCTCGAAGTCGACCGAGACAGCCGACGGACGGCGACCTCGGAACTTGACCAGGCCCGCCGCCAGCGGTTCGTCGGCAACCTCACCTCCGACTATCTGGCCGGAGGTCGAACAGCCGGTGATCAGAGCTGCTGGCAGCGCCGACTCCAGTTCCAACAGCGGACCCTGCGCAATACCGCGATCGGCGAACGCTAGGACGAGTGTGTGCTCGGAGTTGAACGACTCCAACTCGGTCAAAGGCGCCGACCAGGCAGGCTCCCGCTCAGGAGACCACGTGATGGTGGCGATGTCCATTGCCCACCCGCTTCATCTTGGCCGGTCGACGAATCCCTGTGCCCCGGCCATACTATCGGCGGCGAGGGACTCCTGCCCGTGTTGCCATTCGAGGGCCATTGCTTCTGAGGTCGTCAGGCCGGTGCCACCAAGTACGGCAGCCCTGTCCCCGCGCAAGCAGGTCTGCGGATGTGCGGCAATCTGCTCAGCCAGCGACTGTGCGGCACTGAGCGACGACTTCCCGTCCGGTGAGCACCAGGTCCAGTGCCACCCCCTGACCGACGATGAGCGGTAGTCGCACGGTGCCCCCATCGATGAGCGGCACACCCCAGCGACGACAGAACACCCCGAGTATCGCGTCAGACTCGACAACCCGAAGGTCGCACCACAGGGCGAGTTCCAGCCCACCGGCGACTGCATACCCGCTGATAGCCGCGATGACCGGCTTCGTGAGTACCAGCCGCGTCGGGCCCATCGGGCCATCGCCAGTTGCCTCCAACCGGTTCGGTCGACCGGCCGCTATGGCACTGAGGTCCGCCCCGGAACAGAAGGTGCCGCCGGCTCCCCAGAGCACCGCGACATCGGAGCCGTCATCTGTATCAAAAGCTCGGAAAGCATCCGCCAAGGACTCCGCGGTGTCCCGGTCGACGGCGTTGCGCACCGAACGCCGGTCCAGCACCACCGTCGTGACCCGCCCCGTTCGCGTGCTCGTCACCGCCGCCATGCCAACCATCCTGCCGTCAGCGCGAACGGCTCGGCAACACGCGAGGCGAACCGCCGGTCAGGATCAGCCCGGGCGTGACGCCGCGACCAGGTTGGATCGCCAGTAGCTATCCAGCGTGGAGTGCACTACTCCGACGCTCGGGTTGGAGGCCTGGACGAACTCCCCATTGCCGATGTAGAGACCCACGTGCTCCGAGACCGCGTAGAAGTACAGCAGGTCGCCTGGCTGCAGATCGTTCAGGTCCACGTGCTTGGTCTGGTCGTACTGCGAGCCGGAGTAGTGATCCAGATTCACGCCGGCCTGGCGCCAGGCCATCATCGTCAGACCCGAGCAGTCGAAGCTTTCGGGCCCTTCGGCTCCCCAGACGTATGCCTTGCCTACCTGGGCCAGGGCGTAGCTGATGACCGAATCAATGCCGCCGTTGCCCAAGACGGGCGCACTGGGGGTAGGAAGCGAGGTGTCACCCGAGGACGGTCCGTTGTTGTTGCCGGCATCGCTCGGTGCACCGGAATCCGCCGCGGGCGGCTGCGTGTCACCGGCGGACGCCGCGTCACCCTCGGGCGCCGACGACCCGGAGTCTGCCTGCGCCTGAACATCTGCCTGCGCCTTGGCCTGCGCTTCGGCCTGCGCCTGCGCTTGAGCCGCCGCCGCTCGTTGCTGCTCGGCCTCCGCTGCACGCTGAGCCGCGGCGGCCTCCGCGGCGCGACGTGCTGCGAGTTCGGCCGCAGCCTGCCGCGCGGCCGCGAGTTGGGCCTGCCTCTTGGCCTCTTCGATGGCCGCGATACGGGCTCGCTCCTCCTCCTTGAGGCGCGCAAGGATGCTCTGCGCTTCGGCCAATCGATCGGTGGCCGCCTGCTCCTGTTCCGCCAACTCGTTCGCCGTTGCCGCAAGTTGGTCCTGCTGGGCCCGTACTTTCTCTTCGGCGGCCTTGAGCGACAGCGCGGCGGCACGGGCATCCTGAACCGCGTTGTTCTGCGAGGACGACGCCGTCGACAACTGGTCGAGGTTCGCCAAGACCTGCTCGGGATCGTCGAGCGTGAAGGTGAGTAACGCGCCTTCCATTCCTCCGTTGACATACAACTGGCGGACGAGGCGGGTCAATTCCTCCCGTTGCGCGGTCAAACGCTTCTTCGCGGCTGTGACCTCTGCCTCGGCCTTGGCGAGTTCGGCCTTTCCCTTCTCAAGCGCGATCCGGGCACCGTTCGCATGCTCTGCGGCGCCAGCCGCTCTGTTCTCCAGATCGGAGACCTGCGCGGCCACGCGATCGATGTCGGTCTGGTCGGCGGCGGCGGGCGTGAGGGCGAAGCCTCCGGCAACCACGCTCAGGGCGATGGCTGAGGTTGCGATGGCACGCGTGGCGCGGGTTCGCCGGGCCCGCACGAGGGCGCCATGGGGTTGCGAGGACATGGATATGAGCTCCTAGTCGACGGCGGACAGCATCCGGCTACCGGACCTGCGGCGATGCTCCTGGTGGTGAAGTGCCACGGGCACCGCATGGTTTCGCTCGCGTTACCGACATTAGCGGCACCAGAATTACATGCGTGTAATTCAAGGCATCTTTACACAGCGTGTCGCAACCAGGCTCTGGGCGAGGAATCTGCAGTGGTGCGTTATGACGCTACCGGCTGGAGTCCCGGATTGAGGTCGGCACGGACGACGCCACGCCGGCGTTGGGCGATCACGAAAGTGAGAGCCCAGGCGATCACCGTGACGATGAGGAGGATGCCCGCGTCGATCAGCAGGTGACTCGCCAGCGGACCACCGGCTATCGAACGACGGATCCCGTCGGCCGCGTAGGTCATCGGCATGAAGGGCGAGATCGTGGCATAGATCCCGCTGAGAGCCTGGCGGGGCAAGGCACCAGCACTCGCGCTCAATTGCAGCAGTATCAGCAGTCCCCCGAGGAAAAGCCCGAGATTGCCCAACCACGCGCGCAGGAACTGCATGAGGGCCACGGCACAGATCACCGTGAGCAGCAACATGCCCACGAAAGGCAGCCAGGCCGCCACGTGCAGACCCATGAACACCAGAGCCACGACCATCACCACCAACTGCAGCCCCGCCACCGCCAGCAGAAAGACCGAGGAACCGATGACCTGACGGATACCCGACGCGCCTGCGAGCCGCAAGCGAGGATACAGAGCCGGCACGAACAGCAGCACGAGGAGGGCGCCCAGCATCAGAGCCGCAGGAACGTACTCCGAGGTGATGCCATCACCGATGGCTGCCACCTGGTTGTTGCGCACGATGCCGGTGTTCACGGGTGAGGCCAACGTGGCCAGCACAGCATCCTTCTTGGCCTTCAGAGCGGGGGGCACGGTATCCGCGAACTGTTTGAGTGCGTCATTGACGTTGTTCGCACTCTCCACGGCCGCTGCCGTCGCCTTCGTCGCCGCAGCGCCCGAATCAAGAGCCGTCTGCACCGCGGAACTTGCCGTGTTCGCGGCTGTGTTCGTCTGGGCCGCGGTCTGGGCTGCGTCCTGGGCGTTTCGAGTCGTCTGATCTGTCTGCGAGGTGACCTGGTCGGAGGTTTGGGCGAGTGCTCCGGCAGGATTGGTCACCCCATTCTGCAGCTGCGTGATGATCGTGCCCACCTGCGCGGCGAAGTCAAGTTGCCCGGCAGAAGTCAGCTGCTGCTGCAGATTCTTCAAGGACGCGTTCACTTGCGTGGCACCCGCGGTGATGTCATCGGATTCCCCCGGCAATGACGATGCCGACGTCTGAGCCGTCTGGGCAGCGGACGCCGTCGTCGACGCCTTCTGGGCCGTCGAGTTCGTGGAAGAGGCGAGCGCCGTAACTTGGTCGGCAGCCTGCTTGGCGTCCGTCGCTGCCTTGGTGTCGGCAGTCTTCGCGGCGTTGACGGCCTTGACCAGATCCGCTGCCGCGGCGGAATTCTGCTTGCTCGCCGCATCGCCGAGTCCGAGGGCGTCGTAGATCCCGTCGATGTAGCCCTTCTGCATCTGCTCTTCGGCCTGGCTGTCAACTGACGCGATCGCCTGGGCAGCAACCGCCGGCGTCAGCACCGACACGGCATCGTTGGTCTGTAGCGAGAGGGCCGCTGACCTCGGCTCTCCGCTGTTGATGCTGGTCACGGCCTCCGAGTAGTCGGACGGAATGTACAGAGCCACGTAGTAGGTGCCGCTCTCGAGGCCCGACTCGGCAGCTTGGCGATCCACCCGCTGCCAATCAAGCGACCGCGAGGAGACCAGTGCTTTCGTGAGGGTGTCTCCCGCGGATACTGTTTTCGTTCCCACCTGCGCGGGCTGGTCCTCATTGACAATGGCGGCTGGCAAACGCGGCGCGCGCGCAGGGGGGTTCCAGTTCGACCACAACACTGTTCCCGCCACCACCAGCGGGGTGACGATGAAGGCGACGAGCACCGAGATCGCCAGTGGGGAACTGAGGAACCGACGGAACTGGCCGCCGAAAGGCCACAACAGTGAACTCATGATGATTCCCTCCAGAGGTCGAGCACCATCGATGCTCGAGGATCGGCCTCGGCGCACCCGACCACCACTGCGACACCTGTGCCGGCAAGCGACATGACCAGATTCCACAACAGTTTCCTGTCCGGCGCCGGCAGTCCGGAGTCCAGTTCCGGCAACACGACGACGCCGACGTGCGACACCAATGCCATCGCCAACCCGAGTCGCACCCGCTCGGAGCGATCGAGTTCGGCCACCCGGCGATCCGCCTCCTCGAGCAGCCCGACTTGGTGCAGTCGCGCGGCCACGCCCTCCTTCGTGCGCAACTCACTGCCACCTGCGGCCGCCTCCGCCATGGCGTCAGACACCCGCTGGTCGGGCGAAGGACTGCCGGAACCGGGGATCCACCCAACCCCGGGAGGCTGCGTCGTTTCCGTCACGCCTTCGTCCGGTTTGATCACCCCACCGATGGCGAGGACGGCTCGAGTGGTGGCTGAGGAGGCCGTGGAGACGATCGCGAGTACCTGACCGGGGCTTAAGGAGAACGACAGGTTCCTCGTGAGCCACCCTGTGGGGCCTATGACCCCGACGTCAGCAACGACCAATGCATCGTCCATAGGCCCATCATGGACTCTCCGGCGGACGGCTAGCCGCCAATCGAGCGAACATCACCGGGCGGCGTCTGGCCCAAAACCTGCCGAGCACAGATCCGAACGGTCAGGACAGGACCTCCAGGTCAAGCCCGGTGAACAGTCCGGTTCCGACGATTCCGGGTGTGTCGTTCAACAACGAGTTCAACTCCCCGACCCCGATCTGGCCGTCCAAGGCCAGGTCCATGACGACTGTTCCCTGTTCGGTGACAACACCGCCATCCTTGCCGCCGGCCGGTCGGACCTCCGGGGTAGCACCGAGGGACTGAGCCAGCAGGGCTCGCACGAGGTTGACTGCCTCCGGGATGACCGCAAGAGGCAACTTGTGGTTGGTTCCGAGCCGATCAACGAACTTACTGCTGTCGACCAGGATGAATCTGCGCGGTGATGCCACGAAGACGAGCTTCTCCCGCACGAATGCCCCACCACGACCCTTAATCAGGTTGTGGTCCGGATCCACCTCGTCGGCGCCGTCGAAGCACCAGTCCGGGCGGGCGTTGACCAGCGTGGTCACTTCCAGGCCGAGTTGGGTGCAGTAGGACTCGATCTCCAACGAAGTCGGCACGCACCGGATCCGCAGTCCCTCCCTCTGCACCCGTGTTCGCAGCGCGAGCAGAGCGAGGAAACTCGTCGATCCGGAGCCAATCCCGATGACGTCGCCATCGGAGGCCTGCGAGGCCAATTGCGCAGCCACCGCCTCCTTGGCCTCCCGATTGTCGATGTCCGACGGCCACCTCGGATCGTCCAGCCCACCCCACCGCATGTCTCGCGCCCCTCTCCTCGTCGGTCCTCTGGTCGTGACGCTAGTGCACCACTGTGGTGAAAGGCGGCCTACTCTTGCGCCATGGCCCAGCGAACCGGCACCCGAGACACTCCCCGACGAATCCTCGGTGCCGCCGCGCTGGGTCTGGCAGCGCTACTGGCCGCAGCCTGCGGGTCCACTGAGGCCTCCAGCGGTACCGGCCCGGGTTCTCCGACACCGGGCACCGGCGTCATCGTCGGACAGATCTCGTCGGCCATGGTGCTCGCCAACAAGCCGTCACCGGAACTGGTCAAGCTGGCGGGGATCACGCCCGAGATGGCCGAAGCGGGCGTGGTGGCGGCCTCGAAGCTTCCCTGGAAGCTGGTCAAGGCAGGCGGTGTCACGCAGGCAGTGGCCTGCACAGGCAGCGGAGGGCCGACCGTGGTCTACCTCAACGGGCTGTTGGTACCCGGCTCGTGGACATGGCCGCTCGTCGCACAGGAACAGTCGAAGACCTCGCGGGTGTGCCTCTTCGACCGACCCGGGACCGGGATGTCACCGCCTCGCCCGAGCTCGGCCACGAACGGCCCGGTGGCGAACGCGAACGAGATGACCGCCATGCTCACCGCCCTTGGCGAACCTGGGCCCTACCTGCTCGTCGGCTGGTCCTACGGAGGGCTCGTCGCTCGGACCGCCGCGGCCCAACGGCCTGACCAGACAGCCGCGTTGGTGCTGGTGGACAGCGTCCTGCCGGATCAGTACCGGACTTTCGACACCAGGGGATGGACAGAGGCCGACATGCCCCTGGACATGGCCGGCGCGGAGAAGGCCGTCCAGGCCGGCGCCCCACTCACCCCCAAGCCGGTCGTGGTGCTGCAGGCCGGTGTGGAGAGATCAGCCTCGACCGGGCTGCCCGGATCCGGCGGCGGCGCCATCTGGACCGCCGGACAACAGGCCGCCACCGACCTATCGACGAACTCCGTCTACGGCATCGTCACTGGGTCTGAGCATCAGATCCCGATCCAGGCTCCACAGGCGGTGGTGGCCGGCACCAACGCCGCATTGGCCTCGATTGCGGCCGACAACGCGGCCATGCCGGAGTGCCCGCCGAGCTTCGCGGCCGCCGGCATAGCGTGCCAACCCAACTAACGGTCGACCCGATCGCGCGGCTGGACCTGGGCGCAACCCGTGTCATGGTGCTCGCGCGAGGGGAACGGGACCGTTCGGCAGCGGTCCAACTCGCGCTGGCCGCGTTGCTGCCGCCGCTCGGGTACGAGCCGACCCTGGCATGGCGACACGACAAGCGCGGGCGGCCGTTCCTCGTCGCCCCGCCGGAGTTACCGGTGCCGGCCATCTCCATCAGCCACAGCGCGGGTGTGACCGCGGTGGCGGTAGGCCCTCCCGGACCTTTGGGCGTGGACATCGAACGGGTACGTGCGATGCCCGCGGCCCCTGCGATCGCGCGCCGCCGGTTCACTTCCGACGAGCAGTCGCTGCTGCGGGAGGCGAGCGACCCGACCCGCGCATTCTTGCGGATCTGGACAACCAAGGAGGCCGTGGCCAAGTCCGCCGGTCGGGGACTCCGAGCTGCCCTCGGCGTGCGGACCCAGGCCGCCGTCCAGGACTCCCCCCGGGTACTGAGCCACCCTGGCCGCCGCGTCACCACCTGGCACGTCGATCCGGTCCACCCGGGCTCGGATGGTCGGCACGCAGACCGTCAGGTCATCGGTGCCGTCGCTGTTCCCTCCGTCTCACCGGGTGTCTGAGGAGGCCATCCCGAGCGAGGAGCGGCCAGCCTCCAAACGGGCCACTGGGACCCGGAAGGGTGAGCACGACACGTAGTCCAACCCGACCTCATCGAAGAAGTGCACCGACTGCGGATCGCCACCGTGCTCGCCGCAGACTCCGCAGTGCAGGTCTGGGCGGGTCTCCCGACCCGACTGGACCGCGGTCCGGATGAGCGAGCCGACCCCGTCCACGTCGATCGACTCGAACGGTGACACCCCGAAGACCCCCTTGTCGATGTAGGTCGAGAAGAACGCTGCTTCCACGTCGTCTCGGCTGAAACCCCAGGTGGTCTGGGTGAGGTCGTTGGTACCGAAGCTGAAGAACTCCGCCGCCTCGGCGATCTGCCCGGCGGTGAGGGCGGCCCGCGGCAACTCGATCATGGTGCCCATGGGGAACCTGAGGTCGCAGCCGTGGGATTCAGCCACATCATCCAGCACCCCCTGGGCCTCGTCGATGACCAGCTCCAACTCCTGGATCGAACCCACCAGTGGGATCATGATCTCGGCGCGGGGATCGCCACCCATCCGTT
>CAYMPK010000107.1:0-9229 GCA_964392145.1 uncultured Actinomycetes bacterium
CCGTAACCTCTCCTACGCAGGGCAGTGGCTCCTATTCGCCGCCATCGCCATCGGGGGGTGGTTCTTCTTCCTACGCCGCGAGGCCCAGGACAGCGCCACGGTGGCGCCGATCGATGAGCCCGTGTCCACCAGCGGCTGACAGCAGTCAGACCGTGGTCCCGTGGAACTGCGTGACGTAGAGATCCGCGTAGAGTCCACCCTCGGCCAGCAGTTCGTCGTGGGTGCCGGACTGCACGATTCGCCCATCGGCGACGACGAGGATCCGATCGGCATCTCGAATCGTGCTCAATCGGTGGGCGATGACAACCGCGGTTCGCCCCTCCAGCGCAGTGGCAAGGGCCCGCTGGACGGCGACTTCGCTCTCGCTGTCCAGGTGGGCCGTGGCCTCGTCCAGCACCACGACATCGGGGCGCTTCAGAAGTAACCGGGCGATGGCCAGCCGCTGCTTCTCACCGCCTGACAGCCGATGCCCCCGATCCCCCACGATGGTGTCCAACCCCTGAGGCAGCGATCGGACGAGATCCCCCACCCGGGCAGCATCACAGGCCGCCAAGATGTCCGCGTCCAAAGCATCCGGTCGGGCGTATCGAAGGTTCGCTCCGATGGTGTCGTGGAACATGTGCGAGTCCTGAGTGACGACGCCCACGGCGGCATGCAGCGATTCCTGCGTGACGTCACGCAAGTCCTGCCCGGCGATCGAAACGGCGCCGTCGGTCGGGTCGTACAACCGTGAGACGAGGGCGGTGATCGTTGTCTTTCCAGCCCCGGATGGGCCGACGAGCGCGTAGGTCTGACCGGCGGGGATCTCGAATGTCACGTCATCGAGAACAGGTCCGGTGGCTGCCCGATCCGGACCGGTTCGGGCGATGGACTCCAGCGATGCCAGTGACACCTGAGAGGAGTCCGGGTAGTGGAAATCCACGTGTGAGAACCGGATCGGGGGTGCACCCCGGCGGGGCAGCTCACGGGCGTCAGGGGCATCGGCCACCAGCGGCTTGAGATCGAGGACCTCGAAGACACGGTCGAAGGAGACCAGGGCGGTCATGACGTCCACCCGCACGTTCGACAGCGCCGTCAAGGGGGCGTACAACTGCGCGAGCAGGGCGATGATCGCGAGCAATGTACCGAGGGTCAGGGCACCGGTGA
The DNA here is from genome assembly GCA_964392145.1 of uncultured Actinomycetes bacterium. GTDB lineage: Bacteria > Actinomycetota > Actinomycetes > S36-B12 > UBA10799 > JACJWR01. Next base: position 1,147 of record CAYMPK010000107.1, read on the forward strand.
TGACCAGGTTGCCGCCCACCCCGTAGGCGATGGCGGTGGCCAGCGCTGCCACCAACGTCAACGCGGTGAAGAAGTAGCGGTTGGCCATAGCGATCTTGATGCCGATGTCGCGCACCCGGACCGCCCGACCCGCGAACGCACCGGCCTCCCGAGCGTGATCGCCGAAGAGCTTGACCAACAGGGCGCCCGCGACGTTGAAGCGCTCGGTCATCTGGGTGCTCATGTCTGCGTTGAGCTGCATCTGCTCGCGGGTCAGGGCCTGCAACCGACGACCCATGTACCTGGCCGGCAGCAGGAACAACGGCAGCAGTATCAGCGAGGCCACCGTGATCTGCCAGGACAGGGCGAACATCGTGATCAGCACCACGATCAGGCTGATCAGATTCCCCAGCACTCCGGACAGCGTGGAGGTGAACGCCTGTTGCGCCCCGATGACGTCGCTGTTCAGGCGGGAGACCAGCGCACCTGTCTGCGCCCGGGTGAAGAACGCTATCGGTTGGGTCTGCACATGGTTGAAGACCTCGGTGCGCAGGTCGTAGATGAGCCCCTCGCCGATTCGGGCCGAGTACCAGCGGCTGAGCAGCCCGAGACCGGCAGTGAAGATGGCCAGCAGGGCCACCAGGATCGCGGAGACCGTCACGACCTTCGCGTCGCCCGGGGTCACACCCTTGTCGATGATCCGCTTGAACAGCAGCGGCTGGGCGACCGTCAGCATGGCGTCGATGACGAGCAGGATCAGAAACCCGGTGATGACCAACTTGTAAGGCCTGGCGTAACGAAGGATCCGTTTGACCGTGCCCTGCTTGATCTTGGTCTGGGTGACCGACGGGTCCCGGGTGTAGGACCGCAAGGTCCGCATCGGACCGCCGTGCATCGACACCGGCTCTAGCCGTTCATCAGCGCGGCAAGTTCGGAAATCCGTGCCCGCTGGGCCTTACGTTCGGCGGCGCACTGCTCCTGATGATCGCGCCCACTCACCCCGCGCAGCAGATCCAGCACCTCTGTAGTCGCGCCCGGCGATGCGGCGATGATCGCTCCGGCCAGGTCATCGGCGGTGGACTTCAGAGCATCATCCTCCACGCATGCCAGCGCCAGGCCGATCTCAGCGGCCTCCCGACCGGAGACGGGGCGGCCCGTCAGGCAGATTTCGAGGGCGCGCCGCTGTCCGACTGCCTGGGTCAGCGGCCAGGTGCCCGCGAGGTCCGGCACAAGACCGAGTTGTACCTCCTTCATGGACAACTTGGCACTCTCGGCCACCATCATCAGATCGCAGGCGAGGGCCAACTGGAAGCCGGCTCCCACTGCGTGGCCGGCGACGGCCGCCACGGTCACGACCGGCTTGCGCCGCCACCAGGTGAAAGCACGCTGGTACTCGGCGATCTGCGCATCGAAGGCGGCATCATCGAGGAAGGCGAGCTTCGCCAACGAGGGTTCCCCTTCGATCCCCTCGGCGAACATCCGCCTGTCGAGTCCGGCGCTGAAGGCCGGTGAGGTACCACTCAGGATCACCACCCTGGCGGTGTCGGGCAGGTCCTCCCCCAGCGCGGCCAGCGCCCGCCAGGTGGCTGGTGTTTGGGCATTGCGCCGGTCGGGCTGGTCGAGTGTGACCCGCAGAATCGGCCCCTCGTCGTCTAGCCTGATCCCGGCATCCGCCAGTTGTTGGACTGTTGTGTCGCTGGTCACCATGGTCTCCGTTTCCGTTGTAAGCCAACGATACGTGCGCGTCAACACCCCGCCATAGGTGGCTTCGCTGCGGGCGCAACCTTGCCGCAGCGGCCATCAGGCCAGGGACACCAGATCGAGATAGCCGGCGTTCCAGAGGTCCTCGTCACCGTCGGGCAATAGCAGGACCCGTTCCGGGTTCAGCGCGGTGACAGCACCCTCATCGTGGGTGACAAGGACGACGGCCCCCTCATACCCCGCGAGCGCGCCCAGGATCTCCTCACGGCTGGCCGGATCGAGGTTGTTGGTGGGCTCGTCCAGCAGCAACACGTTTGCGCCGGAAACGACCAGCATGGCCAGCGCCAACCTGGTCTTCTCACCGCCGGAGAGGGTGCCGGCGAGCTGCTCAACCGTGTCGCCGGAGAACAAGAAGGACCCGAGTACGTTGCGCGCCTCCTGCTCACCCAGGGACTCCGAGGAGTGCAGCAAGTTCGCCAGCACCGAGGCCTGCGGGTCGAGGGTCTCGTGCTCCTGGGCGTAGTACCCCAGACGTAGGCCGTGCCCGGCGGTGACATCACCGGTGTCGGGCTGCTCCACATTGGCCAGCACCCGCAGCAGGGTCGTCTTGCCGGCTCCGTTGAGACCCAAGACCACCACACGGGAGCCGCGGTCGATGGCGAGGTCGACATCCATGAAGACCTCCAGGGAGCCGTATGACTTCGACAGCGCCTCGCCGGCAAGCGGCACCCGGCCGCACGGCGCCGGCTTCGGGAAGCGCAGGTGCGCCACTTTGTCGGCGGTACGCACTTGGGCGTCGGCGGTCTCCCGCAGTGCCTCGGCCCGCCGCAGCATGCTCTGGGCGGCACGTGCCTTCGTCGCCTTGGCTCGCATCTTCTCCGCCTGCGACTGCAGAACCGCAGCCTGCTTGCTGGCGTTGGCTGCGGTCCGACGACGGCGACGCTCGGACTGCTCCCGTTCCTTCAGGTACGCCGACCAGCCGAGGTTGTAGACATCCAGTTCGGCCCGGGTGGCATCGAGGTGCATCACCTTGGTCACCGTCGCCTCCAGCAATTCGACATCGTGGCTGATGACGATGGCACCGCCAGGGTGACTGAGCAGGAAGTTGCGCAGCCACAGGATGGAATCGGCGTCGAGATGGTTGGTGGGCTCGTCCAGCAACAGGGTCTGGTCGCCGGAGAACAGCAATCGGGCCAACTCCACCCGGCGTCGCTGGCCACCGGAAAGGGTCCCGAGGGGTTGCTCGAGCAGGCGTACCTCGATTCCCAGTCCGGCCGCGATGGCGGCCGCCTCCGACTCGGCGGCATAGCCGCCGGCCGCCTGGAACTCCGCCTCGGCCCGGGCATAACGCCGCATGGCCTTCTCCCTGGTCTCGTCGTCGGCACTGGCCATCCGCTCCTCCGCCGTGCGCATGCGGGCGATGACCTCGGCAAGTTCGCGGGCCGAGAGGATACGGTCGCGCACAAGTTGGTCGGGATCCGCAGTGCGGGGGTCCTGCGGCAAGTAGCCAACATGACCGGTGCGGGTGACGGTGCCCGCGGCCGGTTGGGTCTCCCCCGCAAGCACCCGAAGCATCGTTGTCTTGCCGGCCCCGTTGCGTCCGACGAGGCCCACCCGATCTCCATCGGCCACTCGGAAGGAGGCATCCGCGACCAGCAATCGGGGCCCGGCACGCAACTCCAACCCTGACGCCGCGATCACCGACCCAGCCTAGTCGACCCCTGTCGGGTGGCTGGGAAGCCCGTGCCCGGGCACACCGCGGCGATGCCGGGCGCCGCCAGGTGGCGGTGTTAGGTCAGACGTTGAAACCCAGGGCGCGAAGCATCTCGCGCCCCTCATCGGTGATCTTGTCCGGGCCCCACGGCGGCATCCAGACCCAATTGATCCGGTAGTCGGCGACCACCCCGTCCAAGGCCGCGCGCGTCTGGTCCTCGATCACGTCGGTCAGCGGACAGGCGGCCGACGTCAGCGTCATGTCCAGGGTTGCCGTCTTGTCCTCTTCCAGGTGGACGTCGTAGACCAGGCCGAGGTCCACCACATTGATACCGAGTTCGGGGTCGACGACATCGCGCATCGCCTCGAAGACGTCCTCCACCGATGTGGCGGTCGTCGTCTCTGTCATCGGTTCTGCCTCTCTGCCATGGCGCGGGCCACCGCGTCCTTCCAAGCCATCCATCCCAACAACGCACACTTGACCCGGGCCGGGTACTTCGCGACCCCACTGAAGACCACCGCATCGCCGAGGACCTCCTCGTCGGGGGTATAGCCGCTCGTGCCGGATTGCAGCAGGGTGAGGAACTCGTCCACCGCCGCCAATCCGTCGGCCACCGTCGCGCCGTTGAGTTGCTCCCACAGAACGCTCGTCGACGCCTGCGAGATCGAGCAGCCTTGCCCGTCGTAGGAGAAGAACACCCGAGGCCCCTCCGGCGAGTCCTCAATGCGCGCCCGAAGCTTGACCTCGTCCCCACATGTGGGGTTGATATGCTCGACCTCGGCGTCGAACGGCTCGGTCAGTCCCCGACCCTGCGGGTCCCGATAGTGGTCCAGGATGATCTCCTGGTACATCTGCTCCAGTTGCATCAGCGACCCCCGAAGAACTCTTGCGCCGAACGGACCCCGGCGGCCAAGGAGTCGACGTCGTCGAGATCGTTGTAGATGTAGAAGGATGCCCGGGTCGTGGCCGGCACGCCGTAGCGGCGGCAGACGGGCCAGGCGCAATGGTGGCCGACCCGAACGGCGATGCCCTCGTCGTCCAACACCTGACCGACGTCGTGTGGATGGATCCCGTCGACCACGAATGACACGGCGGATCCGCGGTCCACCATGTCGGCGGGACCGATGATGCGAACCCCGTCGATAGCTTCCAGCGACTCCAGCGCGTAGCCGGTGAGCATCAACTCGTGGGACTCCACGGCGTCCATCCCGAGGTGCTCCAGGTACCGCACGGCTGCCGCCATCCCGACGGCTTGGGGCGCCATCGGCACGCCGGCCTCGAACCGCTGCGGCGGCGGAGCGAACGTCGTCTCCGCCATCGTGACCATCTCGATCATCGACCCACCGGAGATGAACGGCGGCATCGCGTCGAGGACTTCGGAACGGCCCCAGAGGCACCCGATGCCGTTGGGGCCGAGCATCTTGTGCCCGCTCCAGGCCACCAGGTCGGCGCCCAGCGCGTGGACGTCGACCGGCATGTGCGGGATAGACTGGCAGGCGTCGACCACGAACAGTGCTGACATCTCCCTCGCGCGTTCGGCGAGGAACGGGATCGGATTGATCGTGCCGAGGATGTTCGACTGGTGCACCACCGAGACGACCTTGGTGCGCGGGTTGAGCAGCTCGCCCAGGTCGGACAGATCGAGTCTGCCGTCGTCCGTCAGTGGGATCCATCGCAGAGTGGCCCCGGTCCGCAGCGCCAGTTGCTGCCACGGCACCAGATTGGCGTGATGCTCCATCTCGGTGATGAGGATCTCGTCGCCCTCGCCCAGCAGGAACGCGTCGGACTCCGGGCCGATACCGTGACGGGCGAGGTCGGTGGCATTGCTGAATGCGTAGGCGACGAGATTGATCGACTCGGTCGCGTTCTTCGTGAAGACAAGTTCCCGCGGGCTGGCGCCTACGAAGCCGGCGATGGTGGCCCGAGCACCCTCGTAGGCGTCGGTGGCCTCCTCGGCCAGTTGGTGTGCGCCCCGGTGCACCGCCGCGTTGTGATGGAGGTAGTAGTCCCGTTCGGCATCGAGGACGACCAGCGGCTTCTGCGAGGTGGCACCGCTGTCGAGGTACACCAATGGTCGCCCGTCGCGCACCGTGCGCGAAAGGATTGGGAAGTCGGCGCGGATCTGCGCCACATCCAAGTCGGCCACCGGGATCGTCACACGCCTGCCTGGGCGAATTGCTCGTAACCGTCGGCATCGATGGATTCGGCCAGCTCAGGGCCACCCGAGGCCACGATGCGGCCGTCCATGACGACATGCACCCGGTCGGCAGGAATGAGCCGGAGGAGCCGAGTCGTGTGGGTGATCAGTAGCACGCCGGTGTTGTCCTGGGCCTTGACCCGATTGACTCCCTCGGCCACTACCTTCAGCGCGTCGACGTCCAGGCCCGAATCGGTCTCGTCGAGGACGGCGATCTTCGGCTTGAGCAACTCCATCTGCAGGATCTCGTGGCGCTTGCGCTCGCCTCCGGAGAAACCCTCGTTGACGTTTCGCTCGGCGAACGCCGGGTCGACCTGCAGATCGGCCATGGCCGACTTCAAGTCCTTCAGCCACTGACGCAGCTTGGGGGCCTCCCCGTTGACGGCCGTGACCGAGGTCCGAAGGAAGTTCGACACCGAGACCCCGGGCACCTCCACCGGGTACTGCATGGCCAGGAAGAGTCCCGCGCGGGCGCGCTCATCCACACTCATGGAGAGAACGTCGGCGGCGTCCAGGGTGACCGTACCTTCGGTGATCTCGTATCGCGGATGACCGGCAATCGAGTAGGCCAGCGTCGACTTCCCGGAGCCGTTGGGGCCCATGATGGCGTGTGTCTCGCCCGAGGACACGGTCAGGTCGATTCCCCGCAGGATTTCGCGTGCCACACCGTCGGCTTCGACCGACACATGCAGGTTGTTGATGGCCAGGGTGGTCATAGGTCTCCTCAATTCACGTTCACGAGCACGCGGGCATCGGGCCCGGAGCCGTCGATCTTGGTGGTGAACACGGCGACCGGTTCGGTGGCCGGTAGACAGGTCGGCTCGCCGGTGCGTAGATCGAACTGCGAACCATGCAACCAGCACTCGATGAAGCAGCCCTCGACGTCACCCTCGGACAGTGACACGTCCGCGTGTGAGCACCGATCGTCGATCGCGTACACCTCACCCTCGGTGAGCACGAGTGCCATCGGGGTTCCCCCCGCCACCACCCGAATCGGGGACCCCTCCGCGAGATCGCCCAACCGTGCCACGTCGTGAAACTCGCTCACACGCCCTCCTCAAGCTTGTCGAATACCTCGCCGAACAACTGGTCCGCCGAATGGTCGTACCCCAGCTCGGCCTCGACGGCGCGCAGCAGCCGGGCGCGAAGGTCGGCACCGGGAACCCGGGCGATGACTTCGGAGAAGAAGCCGAGGACCACGAGGCGTCGGGCAACGTCGACCGGGATCCCTCGTGCCTGCAGGTAGAACAACTGCTCATCGTCGAAGCGACCGGTGGCGCTGGCGTGCCCGGCCCCGGCCACTTCGCCCGTCTCGATCTCGAGATTGGGCACCGAGTCGGCGCGAGCGCCGTCGGTCAGGACGAGGTTCCGGTTGAGCTCGTAGGTGTCGGTCCCGACGGCTGCCGCCCGGATGAGGACATCTCCGATCCAGACACTGTGCGCATCCTTACCCTGCAGCGCGCCTTTGTAGGTCACCCGGGAACGGCAATGGGGCACCCCATGGTCGACGAAGATCCGGTGCTCGAGGTGCTGACCGGAGTCGGCGAAGTAGACCCCGTACAACTCGGCATCGCCGCCGGGCCCGGCGTAGGTGACGGTCGGGACCAGCCGCACCAAATCACCACCGAGGCTCACCGTGACGCCGACGAACTTCGCGTCACGGCCCACCTCCGCGTGGTGATGACCGACGTGGACGGCATCGTCGTCCCAGTCCTGGATGGAGACCAGGGTCAGCTTCGCCCCCTCACCCAGGGCTGCCTCGACGTTGCCGGCATGGTGACCCGTGCCGGTGTGATCCAGCACGACGACAGCGCTCGCGTAGGCCCCCAACCGGATGAGCGTGCGACCGAAGGACAGCCCGCCCCCTCCTCGCAGGTCGACCTGGATGGTCTCGTCCACCTCTTTCTCGGCGGGCACCTCGATGAGCAGAGCCTCCGAGGCACCCTCGTCGGCCCGGGCGGCCAACCGGTCGGTCGGGATCCAGGCGCCGGCCGCGCGAACGTCGTTGGCCGGGATCGGAGCGGCGAGGACACCCGCTGGCGCGGACACGGTGACATCGAGCTTCGCGTCCGCCGACTTGTCGGACAGCAGGTCAGCGAGCCGCTCCAACGGCGTGAACCGCCACTCCTCCTCCCGGCCCGTCGGAACGGGGAAATCGGCGACGCGCCGAGAGACGACCCGGGGGGCGTGGTCGCGCGGTGGGGCGGTTGTGGCTGACATCAGCCGACGGCTCCTTCCATCTGCAGTTCGATGAGCCGGTTCAGTTCCAGCGCGTACTCCATCGGGAGTTCACGTGCGATGGGCTCGACGAAACCGCGCACGATCATGGCCATCGCCTCCTCCTCCGTCATACCGCGACTCATCAGGTAGAAGAGTTGATCCTCGCTGACCTTCGACACGGTCGCCTCGTGTCCCATCGAGACGTCGTCGTCTCGGACATCGACGTACGGATAGGTATCCGATCGTGAGATGTCATCGACCAGCAGCGCATC
>CAYMPK010000108.1:0-9220 GCA_964392145.1 uncultured Actinomycetes bacterium
CGCCCGCGCTTGCCGGTCGACACGTGGCGACCAGGCGATCACCGCGTTGTCGCGCCACCCACCCGGTCGCGCTGGCACGATGCAGACGTGGCGAGTCACGGGTCAGAGAAACTCGATCGCCGACGCTGGTGGGCGCTGGTCGCGATGTGCTTGGCCATCTTCCTGGTGGCAGTGGATGGCACGATCCTCAGCCTGGCGACGCCCAGCATCGTCGAGGATCTGCACCCGAGCGCCCCCCAAGTCCTGTGGATCGGGGACATCTACTCCTTCGTACTGGCCGGGTTGCTGGTCACGATGGGCAACCTCGGTGATCGCTACGGCCGCAAACGTCTGTTGATGATCGGCTCCGTGGCATTCGGCATCATCTCGGTGGGTGCGGCCTTCGCTCCGAGCGCTGAGGCCTTGATCCTCGCCCGAGCGCTGCTGGGAGTCGCGGGCGCCACCCTGATGCCATCGACCCTGGCGTTGATGCGCAGTACCTTCACCGACGACAAGGAACGGACCTTCGCCGTTGGTGTATGGAGTGCCATGGGTGCGGCCGGCGCCGCCGCCGGACCGCTGGTGGGAGGCATCCTGCTCGAGCATTTCTGGTGGGGATCGGTGTTCCTGGTCAATGTGCCGATCATGGCTTTGGTGCTGGCGATAGGTCTGCCCACGCTACGGGAGTCGAAGGACCCGAACCCAGGGCCCCTCGACCCCATTTCCGTGGCGCTCTCGCTGGTGGGGATCCTCGCCTTCGTCTACGCGGTCAAGGAGCTCGCGACCCACGGACTGGAGATCAGTTACCTCATTAGTGGAGCGATTGGCGTGGGTGCCCTCATCTGGTTCGTCCTGCGCCAGCGCATCCTGGAGCACCCACTGATCGATGTGCGACTGTTCGGCAACGCGCCTTTCACCGGAGCAGTTCTGGGCATGATCCTGTCGGTGTTCGGGCTCGCCGGGTCGCTGTTCTTCTTCTCGCAGTACTTGCAGTTCGTCAAGGGACTGACGCCGCTGCAGGCAGGACTGTTCGAATTGCCGGCCACCCTTGGCGCCCTCGTCGCCTCCTTGTTGGCGGCACGACTGATGCGGTCCTTCGGCCGGGGCCCCCTGACCGCGGTCGGACTGTTGGGAATCGGGCTCGGGATGGCGGCGATCGCGCTGATCCTCGACAACCCGCACTTCCTGGTGTTCGCCGTACCGCTGATCATGATCGGCGCCGGGGACGGGGTCGCCCTGACGGTGGCCTCCGACACGATCCTCGCCGTGGCTCCACGTGACCGGGCCGGGGCGGCCTCGGCGGTTTCGGAGACCGGATACGAGTTGGGTACCGCCCTCGGCATCGCGATTCTCGGCAGCATCCTGACGGCCGTTTACCAGTCGCGACTGCGGCTGCCACCGGGGCTCGGCGCCGAGGTCACCGAGGCAACCATCGAGTCACCGGGTGGCGCCTATGAGGCGGCACCCGGACTTCCCGACACGATTCTGCAGGCCCTGACCGAAGCCGTGCACGTGGCCTTCCGGGATGCGATGTCGTTCACGACGATCGTCGGATCGGTGATCATCGTCATCGGGGCCGGGGTCACCTGGTACCTGCTACCCGGGAAGCTGGACACGGTCGAGGAGATGAGCGCACATTGACGCGCTGCTGCCTGATCCGATAGGCCCGGCCGGATAGGGTCCAGGCATGGAGTCCGAAGTCCCGCCCGCGCGTGTGCCGGCAATGGATCGGCGGCGCCTGCTAACCGCCGGCGCCGCCGGAACCGTGGGGCTCGTCGCCGGCGGGTGCGCACCGGAATCACGCTCCAGCACCACCACGGCAAGCTCGACGGCCGCGACAGTGAACTCGACAGCAGCGGTGAGCAGTGGCCTGCCCAATGTGGCCCCCAATGGGATCGCGAGCCTGTTCGCCGCTCAGAAGGTCGTTCCGGTTCTGCGCAACCGTACGACCGCGGAAGCCGTCGCAACGGCCCAAGCATGGGCCGCCGCGGGCTGCCGGGCGATCGAATTGACAACAACCACCCCGGACGTTTTCAGCGCAGTGAAGACCCTCTCGGACAGCGGACTGGTCATCGGCGTCGGCACCATCAGGACCCCCGATCAGATCACTCAGGCGGCGGACGCCGGCGCCCGATTCGTGCTCTCGTTCGCCACCTTTCCCGCACTGATCTCGCGGGCAGCCGAGCTCGGGCTCACCGCGATCCCGGGAACGATGACGCCAACCGAAGTGTTTGACTCGCTGGCAGCTCCGATGGTCAAGATCTTCCCGGCGGTGACCCTTGGTGTTGAGTACATGGCGTTCATCAAGGTGCTGTTCCCTGGGATCCGGACCGTGGCCACCGGGGGTTTGACCGCTGACCCGGTGGTTGGCCGGGCCTGGCTGGCTGCAGGGGCAGACGCTATCGGTCCTGACGGTGACATCTGCGGTAACCCGTTGGTCGAGGGTCAGGCGGCGGTAGCGGCTAACTGCCGCCAGTACATCGAAGCGGTCAGCGCCTGAGCCATGTCGACCTCCACGTCCACCGATCAGGCGAACGCCCCCGCGCGCCCGTTGATGCTGTCGGACTACCTCCGAAAACACGAGTTGGGTTTGAACCTGCTCAGGCTGGTTCTCGCATTGCTCGTAATCTTCAGCCACGCCTTTCCGCTCGGCGGCTGGGGTCCCGATCCGCTGTGGCCGACGGGTACGCCCGCGACCTCCTACGGCGGCTTCGCGGTCGGCGGCTTCTTCGCTCTGAGCGGGATGCTGGTGACGATGTCCGGCATGCGGAGTTCGGTGGAGCGTTTCCTGAAGTCGCGTTTCCTCCGCCTGGTCCCTGCCTACTTCGTGGTCATCGTCCTCACTGCGGCGGTGTTGGCCCCCATCATCTACGTTTTGAGCAATCACACGTTCGCCGGGTACTTCAGCTTCAGTACCCAAGGCCCCGTCATGTACGTCATCAAGAATCTGCAGTTCCCCTTCACCCTGCAGTTCGGCATCGACAACATCTTCCTGACCACCACCCCGTACGGGCGAGAGACCGGGCTGAGTGTGATCAACGGCTCGCTGTGGACAATTCCGATCGAGATCCGCTGCTACCTGATAGCCCTGCTGGTGGTGCTGCTCGGCAAGATCTTCGGCGTCACCCGAACCGCGCTCGTCGTCCTTGCGGGCATCGCGTTCCTCATCTTCGTCGGCCACGTCCGGCCGGAGACTGCCGTTGCCGTTGCCCCCGAGTGGCTGCCGTACTCGCATCAGGCCTATGAACTGGTGTTCGTCTTCCTGTGCGGCGCGGCATTTGGCTCGGTGGCCCGTCGGTTGCCGATGAACAAGGTGGTCGCCATCACCGCGGTGGCAGCCTTCGCGATCACCTCGGTCCTCGGCGGCGCGTGGTTCCGCACCATCGGGTTGGGATCGTTGGCGATCGTGCTGCCACTCGTGGCGGCGCTGCTGCCCAGTTCCAGGCTCGGTGTGTTCCGCAACGACCTCAGCTACGGCACCTACCTGTGGGCATTCCCCATTCAGCAGACGCTCGCCTTCCTGGGCATCGCCGCGATCCATTGGCTCTTCCTTGGAGGCTCGGTGGTGCTGACCCTGGTCTTGGCGGCGCTGAGTTGGAAACTGATCGAGCAACCCTCTCTGCGGCTGAAGAAGAAACGGTTGCGGGTCGGCCGTCCGCGGACTGCTCCTCTCTAACGCCCGGCCGGGATCCCGATGCAATCCACGTTGCCCGGATGGCCGCGGTCCTTTCATCCGGGACCGATGATCAACCGCCCGGAGAGATGCTCGAGTTGGTAGAGCATCGCAAGTTCCTCCACGGCTTCTTCGCCGGGATCGATCTCCAACTGCTGCGCGGCCGATGCCAGGAACTGCAGCGTGCGGGCAAAGGTGTGCCCCGGTGGATCGATCGGCTGGAAGTCCGACGGACCGAACGACACCTGGAGCCGGTCGAACTGGATCAGGGCGAGCCCGGCGGCGCGGAGCGCCGTGGCCTCGCTGGCTGCCTGGGAACGAGGGTCGTCCTGCCAGGATCTGAACATCCCCGCGATCGCCGCCGTCTCCACCTGGGTCGTCTCGCGCTCGCGAACGCGGCCCGGTTCACCCGCCCGGACAAGCCGCCAGGACACGATGGGTGGCCTGCTGATCGTGAGTGTGAGCTGGGTGGGACCGCTCGCTGCTAGGTAGGTCTCGTCCCACTCGAAGGCCACACCGAAGGTCACCCCATCCACAGCGGCCGCGGGCTGCTTCTTCCGTGACCGACGGAATCTCATCTGTTCACCTCGCGTTCGGAGCCACCACCGTGGCGTCTCGGCCACAGCTCGGCCGCCAGTGCATCTTCCAGCACCGCCAACGTGTGGACGTCAGGCACCGTCTCGCCGGCCAGGGTGCGTCCAAGACTGGTCGCATCGATACCTGCTTCGCGCGCGACCGAGCGCAGGCTCCGGTCACCGACGTGATCGCGGTAGTTGCTGGCGATGGCGGCCGCTACCAGGGCGTACACCGGGGCGTCTGCGGTGAAAGGGCCGGCCGGCCAATGACCTCCGGGTGTCACCCAGTCTCGGGGCGGGATGTACCTACGGGCGGCCACTCGGACGATTGTGCCAGGGTCCGCATGAGGGCGAAGCCGTTCCCGGTCCGTCCATGCAGAGCCGCAGCACCAAACATGCAAGGATCGCAGTGACGGACCTCCCGGACTCGGGCCCGTCACCCCCACGGACACCCGTGCGGCTGAGTTTCCAGCCGGATCGAGAGGAGCCAAGCGTGAGCCACTCCCGCCCCTTCGCCCAGGTCGACGTTTTCACCACGACCGAGTTCAAGGGAAATCCGCTCGCCGTTGTGCTGGACGGCTACGGACTGTCCAGCCAGGAGATGCAGAACTTCACCGACTGGACCAACCTCTCCGAAGCCACCTTCATCCTGCCCCCGACCGACGAGCAGGCTGACTATCAGGTACGCATCTTCTCCCCCGGTAGAGAGCTTCCGTTCGCGGGCCACCCGACGATCGGGACGGCCCATGCGTGGCTCGCCCACGGGGGTAAGCCGAAGGGGGAGACGATCGTGCAGGAGTGTGGCGCCGGTCTTGTGCGACTGCGCCGTGACGGCGAGCGACTCTATTTCGCGGCGCCACCGTTACTTCGGCATGGCCCGTTGCCGGAGGCGGATGTGGGTCGGATAGCTGCTGGACTCGGGGTTCCCCGGTCGGAGATTCTTGCGCATTCGTGGTGCGCGAACGGACCACACTGGCGCGCCGTGATGCTGCCCTCGGCCGACGAGGTCCTGGCTGTGATGCCCGACCCTGCGATCCTCGGAGACTGGGATGTTGGCGTTGTCGGGCTGCGGGCCGGACATACAGTGGGTGATGAGTTCGACCATGACTGGACCTTCGAAGTGCGAGCCTTCTTCCCGACCGCCCAGGGCATGGCCGAAGATCCTGTGACCGGAAGTCTCAATGCCGCGCTGGCCCAGTGGTTGATCGGCGAGGACATGGCGCCCGGATCCTTCAGCGTCCGGCAGGGCACCGCGTTGGGGCGCAATGGTCGGGTGTACGTGCATTCCGAACACGGCGATGTCTGGGTTGGCGGCGACAGTGTCATCTGCATCAACGGAACCGTCGACATGTGAAAGAAGGTCCCGCTGCGCGTGGGGCAGGCGGGTGTTTTCGCCACATCTTTCCGCGTCGGCGAAAGATCTTCCACAGAGAGATCTAGGCCACAACGAGGGGTGATCCGGTCACGCGCTCCGATACGGGTCGTTATCATTTCTCGGTGCGCTGGAAACTCAGGTCCGTAATACCCGGACTCGCCGCGACCGGTGCCCTCGTCCTCGGCGTCGGCCTCGCCTTCGCTTCAGGTGGCCACGATCCGGGAACCCCGGCGGCGACCCACGCCGCATCACCGGCGCACGCGCCCTCCGGTGATCCCGCCACCAATGCCGGCGCCGGCGCCAATGCCGTCGGCCACGACCCCGCTGTCGCCGACGGCCATGTGGTGCCCGTCTCGGGAACGTCGGGCAATGTCGATGCATACACGACCCTGCGCGATCGGACCCTCGCGATCCTGCGCACCAAGGGCGCCGAAGCGGCGCTGGCCGATCTTGATGCCGCAATCCTCACCAACCCTGCCTATCCGGGGGTCTGCCACGCGGTCGCCCACGATCTGGGGCACGAGGCACTGCGCATTGCCGGTGGTGACACCTCACAGGTGCTCAACGCCCGCAACGACGTCTGTGGTGGCGGCTTCATGCATGGCGCGGTTGAAGCCAAACTCGGCACCAGCGGCGACATCAGTCAGGACATCTGGAGCATCTGCGCCCCGGATCAGGACGGCTCCTGCCTGCACGGTGTCGGCCATGGCGTGATGTTCGCGACCAAGGGCGATGTCGAGGCATCGATGGATTTGTGCGATCAACTCGCTGGGTTGACGCAAGGCGCTCGCTGCGCAGAAGGCCTGATGATGCAGCTCTGGAACGCCGACGCAGCGGCCGGCCACGCGGGCGCCGGCGCGAAGAAGCCCGAGGATGCGCTGCGGATCTGCCCGGAGGTTCGCGAACCCTACGGATCCGCCTGCTGGTTCTACTCCCCCACCCTCATCCTGGGCCAGAACCCGGATGGCTGGGCGCAAGTCGCCTCCTGGTGCACGAATGAGGTACCGGAGAGCGGCCGCGGGATGTGCACCATGGGACTGGGGAGCCGCGCGGTCAAGTACCACACCGAGGACATCTCAAAGGCCGCGTCCTACTGCCAGCTGCTCCCCGACGACTATGTCAATTCCTGCCTCTCCGGCATGGGCTCCTACTGGGCGGTGCACTGGAAGGGTGAGCGCGCCCGCGTCACGGTGTGCGACGAGATCAAGGATTCCGACGTCGCGGATCGTTGCCGCACCGTTTTCTGACCGCACCCCCCGCATGTCCTTCCTCCCGGGGCGCGATGCTGCCCGGAGTCGCCCCGTGGCACCCTGACTGTCATGCCGAACACCCCGCCCACCGGTTCTGCCGGCCCGGACAGCCCTGCTCGTTACCTCCGGTTCGTAGCACTCGGGGATTCCTTCACCGAAGGTTTGGACGACCCGTACCCGGACGGCACCTTCCGAGGCTGGGCCGACAGGTTTGCTGAGTTGCTCGCCGCCCAAGCACCGGAGGCTCGCTACGCCAACCTGGCCGTTCGCGGGAAGAAGATCGACCAGGTCGTCGACGAGCAGGTGCCCGCGGCGCTGGCTCTGCAGCCCGACCTGGTGTCGTTCGCTGCCGGCGTGAACGACGTGCTTCGGCCCAAGGTGGATATCTCGCATATCGCCGACCAGATCGAGTTCAGCATCTCCGAATTGAAGGCTGCGGGTTCGCAGGTGATCCTCACCTGCGTGGGCGACCCGTCTCGACGGTCCGCCCTGCTCGGCAGAGTGGCCGGGCGCATCGAGGAGTACGACGGGCACCTACGCAGGATCGGCGCCGCCCACGGCTGTGCCGTGATGGACTTCTGGGGGGTCGAGGTGTTCGACGACGAGCGATGCTGGTCGGTCGACCGACTTCATCTTTCCCCGATCGGACATGATCGAGTGGCACGGGCGGCGGCTGACGTGCTGGGGTTCGGCGATGACACCTGGCGCGCCCTCCTCCCGCCAGCCACCAAGACGCCGTGGCTGCAACGTCGACGCCTCGACATCGAGTGGGCGTATTCGTACCTCGGACCATGGGTGGGGCGACGGCTGCGCGGAACCAGCAGCGGGGACTCGGTACTGGCCAAACGCCCCGGATTGACACCCGTCCTGCGTGCGGAATCCTCCCGGGCCTAGCAGACTGCCTCCATGGACAGGAACACAGCAGACAAGGTCGCCGAGGCACTGCAGGCGCGCGGTCACTTCGCCCGAGTTGCGAACATCGGCACCAACCGGATCGCGGTGAGAATCGCCTTGCCCGATGGTCGTGAGGTGTTGTGGGACGCCGACGGCGCCGCCGGACTGGAGGCGCAGGTGATGCGAGACGGTGACCTTGTGGGCTTCGTCCCGGTGATTCCGGGTTCCGCGGATTTCGACGTGGAACAAGCAGTCGCGGCGATCGATGCCGCCGACTACGGCGCTGGCTGAGCACGGACGACTTCTGCTCAGGTGCCTCCACCGCGCCGAGGATCGCTATAGGTTTGGCGCACCGGGGAGGACATGTGACAGACGATCAGGCCACAGTGGCGCGCACGCGGCCGACCAGGGTCCCGGCGATCTCCTTCTGGGGCGCCGTCACAGTGGTCCTGGTGATCGCCGGGATCCAACTGTTCCTGCCCGAATCGGTTTCCCTCGGACCGTTCTGGTTGATTCCCGCCATTGAGGTGTTGGCGGCACCGGCCGGCCTGCTGATCCTGCGGGCGGCGGGGACGCCGCGCCGTGCGTTGCGCAACCTGCTCGACGCATCACTGGCTTTCCTGGTGCTGGCGAGCGTGTGCAATGCCTTGTTGCTGTTGCTGTCGCTACTCAATGACAGCGACGAGAACGGCCAGGAACTGCTGCTTGCCGGCTTCGGCGTATTGATCATCAACGTGCTCAGTTTCGGTTTGGTCTACTGGCATATCGACGGCGGCGGCCCGGTGGCAAGGATCCGCGGTGAGGCAAAACATCCGGATTTCCTGTTCCCGCAGCAGGACAAGGAACCCACCTGGCAGCCGACCCTCACCGATTACCTCTTCACCGCCTACACGAACATCATCGCGTTCAGCCCCACAGACACCATGCCGCTCAGCCACCGGGTGAAATTCCTCTTCACGGTGCAGTCCAGTGTTTCCCTGGTGACCATCCTGGTGACCGTCAGCCGCGCCATCAACCTGATCAGTTGACCTCCGACTGGCCGTGCATCGCACGTCGTGCAGGTAGGGTCAGCACGAGCGGTGCACCGCGACCAGCGCTCGCCGAACCCGGGAGGCATCATGGACGTCCTACGCACGCCCGATGAGCGCTTCACCGACCTTCCCGGCTACCCATTCGAACCTCGATACGCCCAGGTGCCACGTGGAGACGGTTCGGGCGATCTGCGGATCCACTACCTGGACGAAGGTGACCCGTCTTCCGCCGTCGTGCTGCTGTTGCACGGTGAACCCTCGTGGTCCTATCTGTACCGGACGATGATCCCGGTTCTGGTCGGGTCAGGATTGCGTTGCGTTGTTCCCGACCTGCCCGGCTTCGGTCGCTCCGACAAGCCCGCCGACCGCGCCGACTACACCTTCGCCAGACACGTCGAGTGGCTCCGGACGCTGGTGTTCGATCACCTCGACCTCTCTGACAT
>CAYMPK010000109.1:0-9165 GCA_964392145.1 uncultured Actinomycetes bacterium
CTTCGGTCTCGCCTTCAGCCCCGGATGGGCGGATGTTCGTCGCCAATGCGCCCGTCTCCGCGTCTGATTCCTCCATCACTGCCTACGCCGCAGGATGGGCCGCCGGCGATACACCACCGGGTGGGACAAGCGCCGAGCGCGACCAGTCGGTGATCGCGTGTTGGCACCGACCAGCGCCACGATCTTCATGCGCGGCGGCATGTGCGCGCCGCGGCAGACACGATGCAAACCCAACCGCTACCCGTGATCGGTGTGGCTGCCGCGCCTCTTCTGTCAGATCCTCCTCGATGGGTAACTGCCGAACGGGAGGAAAGGACAGTCGGCGACTATTGAGTGCGGTTGAACCGCGTCCAGCCGGAGTTGCCCTCCCACTTGATGCGCAGCACGCCGTCGCTCTGTCGATATCGGTTGTAGGTCACCCCGCTGCTATATGCGTCGTTGCCACGCAGTCGCAGCACATGCCCACGGATGGTGCCGGTGTAAGTGATGTCGGTGAAACGCATGGTGATGCTTCGACCGCTGCGCACCATGACCATGCTGGCCCCGTTGGCAGGGCGGACCCAGGTGCTTTGCCCATGCGGCAAAGTCCCTGCCGATGCCGGCGCGGCAACCCCAATGGACAGGAGCGCAGCGATCGTGGTTGTTGCTACGGCGGCAAGTCTGACGGGGTTCATGAGCGTTCCTCCATGCTGGACGAGACTCTGACTGTACCTGCCGACAGGAGGCTCGAGTGTCAGCGATCACCGACCGGGGCAGGACCTAGGACAGCCCGCTGTCCCCTATCTTGGAGGCCCAGCACGCGGTGCGCAGCGCCGTAGCGGTTGACTTCTCGGAAGTCGTCAGCGACTCCGATGTTCCAGTCATCGCCGAGGCGGCGTCAGACGATGTAGTGACCGGGCGGAGTTTTGACCACTCCTCCAGTCGAGCCGACCCGTCCTCGTCGGACAATCCGGCCCAGGCTTGCGCCTTCTCGGAGCCTTGTCCAGTAATGCCTGACGTGTCTCAGGCGATAGAGCTTCGCCACTCATGAACGAGGTCCGTCCCTCCGGGTTGGTGGTTTCTGCCGCCTCCCGCAGCCCATGGCCATCGCCGCGGCGATGTGGAGTGATTTCCCGAAGTCCTGTTCCGATAACCAACCACCGCCTGCTATGAGCCATCAATCGCGACGATTCGGGGCATCGTTGCTGATTTCACGTGCGCACGTGAAATCAGGTACAGAAAAGCCCTGACCAGAATGTGCTTCTGATCAGGGGTTTCCCCTGTCGGGCTGACAGGAACCGACCACTCGCCTGCGGCGAGCGGTCTCCCAAATCCTGCAGTGCAATCACGAGACAAAGCCGAAGACCCGGGAAGCATCCCGGGTCTTCGGCTTTGGTCGGGCTGACAGGATTTGAACCTGCGACCCCTTGACCCCCAGTCAAGTGCGCTACCAAGCTGCGCTACAGCCCGTTGCCCTCATCAGAGAGCACTTCCGAATCTCCCATACAAATGACCTCGTCAGGGAACCCGCACGAAGACTGGTCTCGCTGACGCGCCTCGGCAAGACTACCTGCGGGCCCTGAAGCTATCCCTCCCTGGGTCCTCCGCCCCACTGTCGACAATGACGGCCGGACACCGGCGGTAGCCACCCCAGGATGTCAGCGGCGTTTGCGCTTCTCCCTGATCCGCAACTGAATCTCGATCGGCGTCCCCTCGAAGTCATACTCCTCACGCAGTCGGCGTTCGATGAAACGTCGATACCCGGCCTCCAGGAAACCCGTCGTGAAGAGGATGAATGTGGGCGGGCAGGTTCCGGCCTGGGTACCGAACAGGATCCGCGGCTGCTTGCCACCGCGAATGGGGTGGGGATGGGCATCGGCGAGCTCACGTAGGAACGTGTTGAGTCGCCCGGTGGAGATGCGGCGCTGCCACGAAGTCAAGGCATGCTCGAGTTCAGGCACCAACTTCTCCACCCCCCGACCGGTCTTGGCGGAGATATTGACGCGCGGGGCCCAAGGCGTGCTCACGAGGTCGCGCTCGAGTTCGCGCTCCAGATATCGGCGGCGCTCATCATCCATCAGGTCCCACTTGTTGCAGGCCAGCACGAGTGCGCGTCCGCTGTCGACCACCATCGTGACCAGCCGCACATCCTGCTCGGTGAGTGGCTCACTAGCATCGACCAACACGACCGCAACTTCGGCGCGCTCCAGCGCCGACTTGGTGCGTAGGCTCGCGTAGAACTCGTGACCTGAGGCCTCGCGGACTCGCCGGCGGATACCCGCGGTGTCGATGAACCACCAGGGTTCACCACCGATCTCCACCAATTCGTCAACGGGGTCCACAGTGGTGCCGGCCATCTCATCGACCACCACCCGCTCACTCCCGGCCAGCCGGTTCAGCAGGCTCGACTTCCCCACATTCGGCTTTCCCAGCAGCGCTACCCGCCTAGGGCCGCCGTCACGTTGCGCAGCTCGCCCATGCTCGGGCATGACCTCCAGAAGGCGATCGAGGAAATCACCACTACCGCGTCCATGGAGCGCCGAGACCGGCCAGGGCTCACCCAACCCGAGACTCCACAGGGAGGCCGCCTCGAGTTCTCCGCGGACATCGTCGACTTTGTTCGCCACCAGCAGCACCGGCACGCCAGCCTTGCGCAGGACCTTGACGACCGCATCTTCGGTGTCCGTGGGACCCACGTTGGCGTCGACAACCAGCACGACGACGTCTGCCTCCAACATTGCCCGTTCGGCCTGCGCCGCAACGGCCGCTGCCATGCCGCGGGTCTTGGTCTCCCAACCGCCGGTGTCGATCAGTACGAATTCACGGCCGTTCCAATCGGCGTCGTAGCGCACCCGGTCACGCGTAACTCCCGGGATGTCCTCGACCACTGCGGCCCGACGACCCAGAATGCGGTTGACAAGTGATGACTTACCAACGTTGGGCCGCCCCACGACCGCCACAACCGGACGGCTGGGTTCGACCGCGACCTCTTCAGGCTCACCCAGTTCGGCAAACAGAGCCTCCTCAGCCTCGATCCGCGCTAGTTCGGCATCCTCGTCGAAGTCCACATACTCATCGCCGGGCAACAACTCCTCGTCCGCGTCCTCCGAGGTATTCGGAAGCAGATCGCCGTCGTCTGTCATCGGTCCGCCATCTCTGTCGTGGGCAATGGTCCGGGCAGTGACTGCCCGGTGAGGATGCACGCTTCCTTCACGTGGTCGTGCAACCGCTGCCTGATCGACTCACCGGCCGCGGCGATCACCGACCGTCGGGCCGGATCACCGGTTGTCGACACCGCGAACGGTTCCCCGTAGACGACGTTGATCCTGGAGTTGCGCGGCGGCACACCGTCCTTGATCATCCCCGGCGTGCGGGTACCCATGATCGCCATTGGCACAACAGGCGCCCCAGTCAACAGAGCCAGGTAGCCGACGCCGTGTCGGATCGTCGTCACTTCCCCGGATCCCCGGTGCGCCTCCGGGAAGATGCCCAGCGCCCGACCGTCCCGTAGAACACCCAGCGCCGTCGCCATCGCCTTGCGGTCCGGCGCGTCATAGCGGATGGGGATCTGTCCGGCCATCGCCATGATGCGGTTGAGCGGCGGTGCGAACAACTCACTCTTGGCCAGGGCGTGCACTGGCCGCGATGCGGCCAAAACCATCACTGGTCCGTCCAAGAATCCAAGATGGTTGGCGGCGATTATCACCGGGCCACTCGCAGGGATATTGCGGGCGCCGAGTACTCCGAACCGATACCAGCGGCGGAACAGCGGGACCCCGAGCCTTCGGGCCTGCGCGGCGCCGCGCTCCTTTGGCAGCCGGGTTGTGGGTCCGGGCTGCAGGGTGGCTACGGTCATGTAACCTCTCCGATTCCCGATCTCACCGCAGCAACGGCTTTGGCGATCACCGTGTCTAGATCGTCGAGAGTTCCATCGATCACGACGGCGTCCTCCGATTGCACCAACGGGCTAGCGCTTCGCGAAGAGTCAGCATGATCCCGTCGGGCTAGTTCGGCGGCGGTCGTATGAACCGCTCCGCCGTGACCCCGCGCCGCGTCCTCCGCAGCCCGGCGGGCCGCGCGCACCTCCGGGTCGGCGACCAGAAACAGTTTCACGTCGGCATGTGGCAGTACAACCGTTCCGATATCGCGACCTTCAGCGATCAGTCCCATGCCGGCGTCTGCGGCGTCGGTGGCCGCCTTCCTCTGCAGTGCGACCATCTGTTTGCGCACCGCAGGCACAGCTGAAACCGAACTCACGGCGGCGGTGACGGCCGGGGTCCGGATCTCGACTGAAACGTCGACGCCGTCCAGAGAAATGGTGGGCGATTGCGGGTCGGTGCCGATGGAGATCCTGGGTCGGTGCGCGTTCGCCGCCACCGACTCGGAATCGCTGACATCGATTCCGTTCTGCAGCATCCACAGGGTCGCGGCCCGGTACATGGCGCCGGTATCGAGATAGCGCAAGCCCAAGGTCTGTGCAACTCCCTTGCTCACGCTGGATTTTCCCGAGCCGGCCGTGCCGTCGACCGCGACGATGGGGGTTCTCACAGACGTCACCCTAGTGGCGTTCAGCCGGTGATATGCCAACCGCCCGCCGCGAGCGCCGTTCGCAACTCCCCGACCGCGTCAGGGAGTACCGATAGGTGCGCAATCGCGGTCATTCGGCCAACTGTGTGTTCGATGCGGACGTCCTCGAGGTTGACGTCCGCCTCGCCAGCGGCGAGGAACAACCGACCCAAAGCCCCGGGAGCGTCATCCACAACGACGGGCAAGGTGACGTAGGACGTAGCTTCGCCACCATGCTTGGCCGGTAGCCGTTCCGCACCATGGTTGCCCAGCGCCAGAATCGAAGCGATCGTGTCGACGTTTCGTTCCCGAATCTCACTGGGACGCTCGCCGGCCGCGCCACTCTGACCCCCCCTCGAGACGTCACCCGCCAAGGCCTCACCCAGACGCTCAAGGTCGGATGCGAGCTCCGTCAGGACCGGCGCCACCGCGCTGGCGTTGGACATCAAGATGTCCGCCCACAAGTCGGGGTCGCTCGACGCGATTCGGACCACGTCGCGCAACCCCTGACCTGAGACCGAAACCGTCGCGTCATCGACCTCGGCCAGCCGAGCCGCCATCAGCGAGGCCACCACCTGCGGCGTGTGCGAGGTGAGGGCAACCGCATGATCGTGAATGTCGGGTGACAGCACCCGGACCACCCCGCCTGCGGTGTCCACGACAGAGGTGACCATCTGCACGCGCTCCGGCTCGGACTCCGCGGTCGGCGTGAGGACCCATGGACGACTGTCGAACAGGTCGCTGCGCGCGGCGCGCGGCCCGCTGACCTCACGACCAGACATCGGATGGCCGCCGACGAACCGGGACAGGTCAGCGCCGCTGGCTCGCAGCGATTCGATGACTGGGGCCTTGACCGAAGCGACATCCGTGACCGTGGCATGACGGTGGACGTCCAGCGCCTCCGCGACCACATCGGCCGTGACAGAAGGAGGCACCGCCACCACCACCAAGTCCACATCATCCGGTACCGCATCGGACCGGCCGGCGCCACGCTCGGCAGCGATTCGGGCATTGCTCGCCTTGGCGTCCGTCAGCCACACCGGCCAGCCCGCCGCACTGAGCGCCAGGCCGATGGAGGTGCCGAGAAGCCCAGCCCCCACCACGAGAACTCGGGGAGGCCCGCCGAGGCTCGAGTCAGTCATCGTTCAGGCTGGTCGGTGATGGCCGCAGAACCTCGCAGGGCCTCGGTACCCCTGAGGTAGGGGTGCCAGATGTCGGCCCGTGCACGGTCGGTGTCCACATGGGCCATCACCCGGATCACCAGGGGCATCGCATCCGGCACGTCCAGTTCCTGAGCGCACATCAACGGCACGTCGGTGAGGCCCATCCCGCGGGCTGCTGCCGCGGGGAAGCAGGAGTGGATGTCCGGCGTCGCGGTGAAGAGCACACTGATCAGGTTCTCGGAAGTCAAGTCGTTCCCGTCGAGCAAGGTGGTCAGCATCTCCGTGACCGCCTCGTGCATCTCATCCGCATCGTCGGCACCCAGACGGGTGGCTCCACGAATGGCACGCACCGTCATGGCGACTTCTCCTTCACCGCACCGGACCCTCGTCGCACGGCAGCCCGGCGACCAACTGCAAGCGTAGGCGACCCGTGCGACTGGTCACATCCCGGCCGCCGTGTAGAGCTTTCGGCGCTCCACAGGGGTCAGAGCCCGCAGCGAGCCAGGTCGCAGGGTACCGACGTGCATTGGCCCGAATCTGGTTCTCATGAGCCGCTTCACAGGATGCCCGACTGACGCGAGCAGCCGCCGCACTACGTGATTGCGCCCTTCATGGATGACAAGTTCAAGCATCGTCTCAGCCGAACCGGCCTCAACGATCCGAACCGTGTCGACTTCCACCGGCCGTCCATCGAGTTCAACCCCGGTACGCAACCTCGCCAGGGTCGCCGGTTTCACCGGTCCCGGGACCCTTGCCACATAGGTCTTGTCCACACCATGCGAGGGGTGCATCAGCCGGTTGGCCAGTTCGCCGTCGTTGGTCAACAGCAGTAGGCCCTCGGTGTCGGCGTCCAGGCGCCCGACGTGGAACAACCGCACCGGCATGTCTGCCACCAGATCACCCACGCATGGCCTCCCCTGCGGATCCGACATGGTGGAGTGCATTCCGCGGGGCTTGTTCAGCAGGTACACCTCGGTCCCCTCCGCGGTAGCGATCCGCTCACCGTCGACATGGATGACGGCCGTGTCGGGATCGACCCGCACACCCTGCTCGCGGACAACCTCGCCGTCCACTGTCACCCGACCGCGGTCGATGAGGATCTCGCAATACCGGCGCGAGCCTACGCCTGCAGCTGCCAGCACCTTCTGGAGCCGGATCCCGGGTTTCGACCCCGCGCCGTTTGCCTTCTCCGCCGGCGCGTCGCCCGGCACACCATCGGACACTTCCGGATCAACCGTTCGTTTCGATGATCTCCGAGAGGACCTCACCCATCGGCACGTGCTCAGCCAATGGTGGCAACTCCGAGATGTCCACCAAGCCGAGCCGCTCGAGGAAGTACCCGGTGGTCCCGTACAGCCCGGCACCTGACTCAGCCTCGGTACCGACCTGCTGGACGAGCCCTCGCGTCATGAGGGTGCGAACGACACCGTCGACGTTCACTCCTCGAACGGCGGAGATCCGCGCCCTGCTGACCGGTTGGCGATAGGCGATGACGGCCAGTGTCTCCAAAGCGGCTTGGGAGAGGCGGGCCGTCTGCCCTTCGGTGATGTACCTGGATACCAGGTCACTGCATTCAGCCCGGGTGTAGAACCGCCAGCCTCCGCTGGCCTCCCGGAGATCGAAGCCTCGGCCGGACTCCGTGTACTCAGATGCCAGGCGGCGCACCTCGAAATCCACTTCGTCCGCCGGCACGCCGGTCACAGCCGCCATCTCCTCGACGGTCATGGGTTGGTCAGCGATGATGAGCAGGGCCTCCAGTGCCGCAGCGAGGTCAGGGGCCCCGAGGTCGAACGCATCATCGTCGAATCCGGAATCCGACCCGGGGGCATCCAGGTGCTGCGTCAGGACGGCTGCTTCGGGCACATCCAAGGACTCTGTGTCGTCTGAGAGGGACTGCTCTTCGTCGGTTGCCTCGGTCACGGTTGCTGGCCCTCCTGCTCATCGAATTCGGTCACGTCGACGCTGGCCCCGCCGGCAGTCCAGCGGATGTGCAACTCGCTTAGGCCGGCAGCCTGCTCGAAGGCGACGACCCCCTCGCGGTAGAGCTCCAGCAATGCGAGGAAACGTGCGATGACGACCATGGTGTTCTCTGCGTTCGCCACCAGCGACCGGAAGGTCGCGTTACCCCGGCCTCGAAGATCGGACATCATCAAGGCGGCCTGTTCCCGAACGCTCACGGCCGGCGAATGGATGTGGGAAACGGACACTTCTTGTTCGGGTCTCGGGGCCAGCGCCTCCGCAGCCATTGCCGCGAAGGCCTTCGGACCGAGTCCCAGCACGACATCCGGAAGGAGTTGGGCGTACTTGTCCTCCAGGGCCACCGAGCGGGCGACCCGGCGGCCGGCGTTCGCCATCGCCTCCGCCAACAGCACAGACACCGATTTGAAGGCCCGGTACTGCAGCAACCGGGCGAACAGGAGGTCCCTGGCTTCCAGCAGGGACAGGTCTTCCTCGTCCTCCACCTCCCCGCTGGGCAGCAGTCTGGCGGCCTTCAGATCGAGCAGGGTAGCCGCGACCACCAGGAACTCCGTTGTCTCATCGAGATCCCAATCACCACCCTGGGATCGGATATAGGCGATGTAGTCATCGGTGACTTGGTGCAGCGCCAGCTCGGTGACTTCGAGTTTGTGTTTCGCGATCAAGTTGAGCAGCAGATCGAAGGGTCCGGAGAATTCGTCGAGGCTGACCGCGAAGCCACCAGGGAGCTCTGATTCGTCGACCGAAGCCTGCCCAGACCCAGGCAGGTCCGCCTGCTGCGCGCCGGGCTCGGAAAGGTCCCCGAGGACGGCGCCATGGTCCGCCGCAGTTTCCATCGGACAACCGTATCGTCCCGAGAGTCCAGGATCGGGTTACGACGCCTACCGGGCCCTGGGATGGGTGGAGGCATATTCCTCCGCGATGCGCTGGGGAGTGACCAGGGTATAGATCTGCGTGGTGGTGACCGAGGCATGGCCGAGGAGTTCCTGCACCACCCGGACGTCGGCTCCACCGTCGAGCATGTGGGTCGCGAACGAGTGTCGCAGCATATGTGGCGATACGTGGTCGCCAAGCCCCGCCTTGGCGGACGCGCGCTGAAGCACCCCGTAAGCGCTCTGACGCGACAACCGTGCACCTCGCGCGTTGAGGAAGAGTGCCGGCGTGGCTTGGCCTCGCTGCGACAAGAGCGGGCGCGCGCGGACCTGGTACGCCTGGAGGGCACTGGCGGCGTAGCCGCCG
Organism: uncultured Actinomycetes bacterium; assembly: GCA_964392145.1. Taxonomy (GTDB): domain Bacteria; phylum Actinomycetota; class Actinomycetes; order S36-B12; family UBA10799; genus JACJWR01. The sequence continues at coordinate 8,925 of CAYMPK010000109.1, forward strand.
AGCGGCACGATCCGTTCCTTGTTCCCCTTTCCTCGGAGCAGCAGCGCGTCCACCTCGTCCGCTACATCGTCCACATCGAGGGCGACCGCCTCGGAGATCCTTGCACCGGTGCCGTACAGCAACTCGATCAGAGCGCCGTCTCGCAGGCCCATCGGCGGTTCCGCCGCACCGGCAGCCTCGATCAGGGCCGACACCTGGGTGAGCGTCAATGCCTTCGGCAGCCGAATCCCTGCTCGTGGCG
>CAYMPK010000110.1:0-4846 GCA_964392145.1 uncultured Actinomycetes bacterium
AGCCGATCCGGGAGCGCACCGGGCCGTAGACGATGGGCCACTGCTCCCGGTGCACGTGGTGACACACCAACACCGTCGGGGTCGACCGCGTCACCGGCCGGGTGAAGAACGGGATGCCGTTCTGCACATCGATGGTGATGTCGGGGGCCCCATAAGTGGGGTTGCGCAGGTACTTCATCGCCTCCAGATGCACCCCGAGTTTCTGGCCCCGGCGCACGAAACGCACACCCTCGCTGTACTCGAGCGCGGGAGCCCCCGGGAACAGGGCGCAGAACACCGTCACGTCGTGCCCAGCGGCCGCCAGGGTTGCGGCCACGTTCTCCAGGTAGACCTCGGAACCGCCCCCCTCGGGGTTGCGGGTATCACGCCATGTCAGGAACAGGATGCGCATGCTGGCGGATACCTCCCTGGTTCACCGGCAGTTCACCCTAACGCCCGGCTCGCGTGAAATCGCGACTACTGGAAGAGATCCCCGTCCCGGCGTGCCGGGAGGGCCGCAAGCTTCCGGTCACACCGATGAGGGGAACTGGACAGCCACCGGGCGCGTCTAGTCCGTGTCTAGTCAGCGAACTGATTGCGGCCGACTGTGCCGTCCTGCCGCTGTCCGTGCAGCGGAAGGGTTTACCCTGATCGGGGCCGGGAAACAGTTCCGGAATGCACGTTCGATGTAGCAGCAGCGGAGGGAACCTCGGATGGCCGTGACGACGCCGGACGCGCCCGCGTCCGACCCGGTCGTCAGTGAAGCCCCGCAACCCCCGGTTCGACCCTGGTGGCGAGCCCGACTGGCCCTTATCTGTCTGGGACTCTCGGTGTTGGCGTTCATGCAGGACCCGGGCAAGATCGCCGCGGACACCAAACTCGACCTGAGCGTGAACCCGGGCGGGTTGATGACCCGAGCGCTGCACTTGTGGGACAACTTCGGCTTCTCCGGTCAGTTGCAGAACCAGGGCTACGGCTACCTCTGGCCGATGGGGCCCTTCTTCTGGGTCGGTGAGCATCTCGGTATCCCGGCGTGGGTCTGTCAGCGGCTCTGGTGGTCAATGCTGCTCTGCCTGGCCTTCCTCGGAATCATGAAGCTGGCGGCGCTACTGGGTATCGGAACGCCGGGGGCTCGGATCATCGGCGCGGTCGCATTCGCGCTGAGTCCGCGGGTCGTGTCGATCATGGGCGCTGTCTCCAGCGAGGTTTGGCCGCTGGCCTTGGCGCCGTGGGTACTCATCCCGCTGGTGAAGGGCAGCATCACCGGCAGCGTGCGGAAGTACGCGGCGCTGAGTGGGCTGGTGTTCCTGTGTGTCGGTGCGGTGAACGCCGTCGGCACCGTCGCCGCGCTACCGCTGGCCGCCTGGTGGCTGATCACGCGGCAGAAGACGGCCCGGATGTGGCGGCTGACCGGTTGGTGGGTGGTGTGCATCGCCCTGGCCTCGCTGTGGTGGCTTCTGCCCCTGGTGTTCCTCGGCAAGTACTCGCCGCCGTTCCTCGACTGGATCGAGTCGGCGGGCATTACGACGTCGGTGACGACTCCGGTCAACGTGATGAAGGGGGTGGACGCCTGGCTGCCCTATCTGGCCACTGCCACCGGGCCGGCCATCGCTTCTGGCTGGAGTCTGATTGCGACGTGGTGGGGGGTGCTGGGCACCGCGGCGGTGATGGCCATCGGTGCTATCGGTCTGGCCTTGAAGGGGCTGCCGCATCGGGTCTTCCTGGTGGGTGGTGCGCTGCTCGGGTTCGCGATCATCTCGCTCGGGCACGTCGGGGTGCCGGCCGGGTTCGGCAGCGCCGAAATCCAGACACTGATGGACGGAGTGTTGTCCCCGCTGCGCAACATCCACAAGTTCGACGTCGTGCTCCGACTGCCGCTGGCGTTGGGTCTCATCTATGCGGCCACCCGCGCCTTCGCGTGGGCCGGTCAGCGGCAGTGGGGCCGGGTCAAGGTGCGACCCCTCGTCGCGGGCGTGTTGGTCGGGGCTGTGGTCCTCGGCGGTATGCCGATGTTCCTGGGCCAACTGACCCGGCACCGTTCCGCCGACTCGGTGCCCGGCTTCTGGAAGGACGCCGCCGACTATCTGAAGGAACAGACCCCGGGGCGGGCGCTGATCGTGCCCGCGTCGAGTTTCGGCATCTACCAGTGGGGTCACACGAATGATGAGCCGATGCAGGCCTTCGGTGAGGTTCCGTGGAACGTTCGCGACTCGGTGCCGTTGAGCAGCGCGGGCAATATCCGGCTACTCGACAACATCAAGGAACAACTCGACTCCGGACACGGTTCGGCGACGCTCGCCGACGCACTCTGGCGGGCCGGCTTCAACTACATCGTGGTGCGCAACGACCTTGATGGGGCGAGGACACAGACCCCGTACAAGACCCTCACCCACGCCGCGCTGGCGGACAGCCCGGGGATCGACCGGGTCGCGACATTCGGCCCGGCCCTGATGACGTTCCAGACGTCGGACGTGACCTTCGACGAGGGCTTGGATGGGAGCTACAAAGCCGTTGAGGTCTTCAAGGTCACGCCGTCCTTCGCCGGCGACGGTTCGGCGGGCAACTCACCGAACGTCAGCCTTCGCGACGCCTCCTCGCCGGTGCTGGTGTCCGGGGGTGCCGAAGCGATTCCGACGATGCCAGGGGTTACCGGGGACCGAACCATCGCCGTCGCGGGGGACCCTGGGGTCGCGGACCTGCCGCCGGGTCAACTCGTGGCCACGGACACCTTGCGCAGGCGGGAAGTCAACTTCGGCGCTGTGCGCAACAACACCTCGAACACCCTCACCGCCGCGGAGCAGTTCGTGGCGGATCGTCCGGTCCACGACTACACCCCGGACCCGGCCAGGCCGCCGGTGGTCGCCGCCTACTCGGGGATCTCCGGTTTCTCAGCTTCCTCGAGCGGCAGCCAGTACAACGCCCCCCGTAACCGGTCGGCCGCCAATCAGCCTTGGGCGGCGATCGACGGTGACCCCGAGACCGCCTGGATGACCGGCAGCTATGCCCCTGGTCTCGGGCAGTGGTGGCAGGTCGACTTCGAGAAGCCGCGCGAGTTGCCGGCGACGGCGACCGTCGAGCTGCGTCCAGCCACCGAAGGCGCTGCGCGGCCGACGCAAGTGACTGTCACCACGGACGGGGGATCCGTCAGTTCTGATGTGGCACCCACGGACGCCCCGGTCACGGTCGCGATCCCGCCGGGTCCCACGTCTTCACTGCGCATCACCGAGACTGCCGCGCAGCCGGGCGAGGAGGACCTCGGTTTCGGGATCGCCAATGTGGACCTGGCAGGCGTCGTCGGGCACCGAACTCTGGTGGTCGATGACCGGAATGCCGATGGTTGGGTATTCAGGGCGAGCAACGGCGCCAAGGCCGGCTGCGTCAATACCCCGGTCCGGGTGATCTGCAGCGAGAAACTCCCCACCCGCGGCGAGGAGGACCCTGGCATCGACAGGACGATCACGGTCACGAAACCTGGCCGTTACGACGTCAGGGTGTCGGCCAGCCCGCGGGACACGGGTGCGCTTGACCCCTATCTGAAGAACCCGGTGAGCCCGGTCGCCATCAGTACGAGTTCCTCGCTGACCGGTGACGCCGCGACCAGAGCAGACGCACTCATGGATGGCGATAGCCGTACCTCGTGGATCGCCGGCGGCGACGACGAGGATCCGACCATCACCGCGAAGTTCAAGCAGCCAACGACGATCAGCGGGTTGAAGATAAGCAACCGGTCGGACCTCAATGCGTCCTCCCCGTTGGGACTGACGGTCTCCGGGGGTGGGCAACCGGTCACCGCCTACGTCAATGAGAAGGGCGAGGCCAAGTTCGATCCCATCACCACCGACACCTTGACCATCGGCTTCGGTGCCACCGTCCCCAAGCGCACCCTGAGTCGCAACGGTGACCCGGAGCGTTCGCTGCCCGTCGGTATCACGGAGTTGACCCTGATCGGTGCCCCCGCCACGTCAGTCGCCCTCGCCGGTGACAAGCAGATGACCCTCCCGTGCGGTCAGGGCCCGGCAGTCAGTATCGACGGGCGTCCCGCGGTCCAGACCAGCATGAGCGAGCGCGTCGACGACGTTCTCGCTGGGCGACCGGCCACCGCGGTGCCATGTGGTGCCACCGGCGGCTCGGTGCAGTTGGACGCCGGAACCCATCGAGTTGTGGTCGACGCCACCGAGACCTATCGGCCGGTTGGACTTGAGATCCTGCCGGCAGATGGCAGCCTGGCTACCGCTACCGCCGCTGCCGCGGGGGCGGCCGCAAAGGCGGATGCCCCGGGCATCCCAACCGTCGACAACTGGGGTCCGGCGAATCGGGTGGTGTCGGTCGCGGCCGCGGGCACACCGCGGACCCTCGAACTGGCGGAGAACTTCAACATCGGGTGGCACGCAACCCTGAATGGTCAGGAACTCAAGCCCGTGCGGGTCGATGGTTGGCGACAGGCGTGGATCGTGCCCGCGGGGGCCGCGGGCGCGGTGGACATGACGTTCGCTCCGGACGCCGGCTACCGCATCGGGCTCGTGCTGGGTCTGCTCGCGGCATTGGCGTTGGTGGCACTCGCCCTGTTCAGGGCGCGACCGACCCGGTCGGCTCCGGTCGGAGCCTGGCAGCCGCGGTGGTTACTGCCCGCCCTCGCCGTGATCGTCATTGCCGCGAACATGGGCGCGCCGGGGTTGCTGCTCGGTGCGATCATCGGAGGCATCATTGTGATGGTGCGCCGTCCCGGGGTCGGTGCAGCGATCGTGGCGATCGCCGTCACGTCGGTCACGTTGGGCGTGAGCTTGGCCAGGATGGGATGCGAACATGCGCCGCGCACACCGGCGACTACCTTCTCGCACAGCGCGGGATCGGTGCCGAAATCGACGCC
>CAYMPK010000110.1:4856-9119 GCA_964392145.1 uncultured Actinomycetes bacterium
TGATGGTGCGCCGTCCCGGGGTCGGGGCAGCGATCGTGGCGATCGCCGTCACGGTCTCGACCGTGCTGCAGTTGGCCTACCACTGGCCTGCTAGCGCGACCCAACCGACGTGGGTGACGGTCGCCCAGACCCTGGCGGTGGCTGCGGTGCTGGCGGCTTGGGGTTTCGCGTCACTCGGTGGGACCAGGCGATCGAAGGCCGTTCAACCACCACCCAGCTGAGCCAGCCCATCACGATCGTGCCGATGACGACCGGAGGCAGGATGAGCCAGAACTGACCGGTGAACTCCTTCAGGCCCAATGCCCAGTAGAGCGTCTCCATCACGAAGAGGTGCCACAGGAAGATGCCGTAGGAGATCTCGCCGAGGAATCGCATCCCGGGCGTCTGCAGGAACACCCGCCAGGAGCCCTGCCCCTGGTTTCCCGCGATAGCAGGGATGAGGAAAAGGGCTGCGGCGACGGCGTAGAGGAAATGTCGCGCGAAGGTCTGCAGAGTCGTGCTGGGGGAGAGGTCGTAGGGCCCTGTGAGCGGTGTCGCCGCCAGCACGAGTACCAGCGCACCCGCCACCACCGGCACCCACGGGTCGGCCGCAGCCTTCTGCAGCCAGGGCTCGATCCTGGAGGGGATCCCGGCTGCTCGGGCCTCCCACAGCAGGGCGAACAGCATCCCGATGGCGAACCAGTCGATGTACGCCGGCAACCAGAAACCCATCAGGGGCGGCGTGTCGAAACTGAGGAAGGCCCGAATAGCGGTGCCGGCGATGCCGATCAGGATCAGCACCATCAGAAGTCGGAACTGCCTGCGGTAGGAGTCCGCCCCGGTCTTCCTGCGGGCCGCGAGCCAGCCGATGACGGGCAGTGCCAGGTAGAACATCACTTCAGTGCCCAAGGACCACATCTGCGTCAGGCCGGTGACGAAGCCCTCGTGGAAGTAGGCCTGGGTGAAGGTCAAGTGGGTGAGCCATGCCTTCCACTGGCCGGCCTCGGAGGCCGCTGCCCTGGTGCTGGGCAGGATCAGCAGCACCGCGACCAGGACAAGCAGGTAGGCGGGGAAGATGCGGGCGAACCGCCGGGTCAGGTAGGGCTTGACCGCAGGTCGGTCACCTCTGGCGATGCCGGCCCGGGCCCAGGGTCGGTAAAGGAGGAACCCGGAGATCAGGAAGAAGAGGGTGACGCCGAAGTCGAAGCGGCTCAGCACGGCCCCGACGGGCCCGGCATAGATGTACTTGGTTTGGAAAGCGACGTGCGTGACGACAACCATCATCGCGGCGATGGCACGGTAGCCGTCCAGGTTGGGAAAGAGGTTGTGCGAGGGCACCCCTGGCGGCTGCGATATGACGCCGCCGTGGTCGGTCGAGTCGGACGTCGACCCGGCAGCGGAGGTTGCCGTGCCTGCGGGGAGCTCGCTCACGCGCCCACCATAGTCGGCCGACCTGCCACCGCCTACAGGTATTCGAGGCTGTTCTCGGTGTCGGAGGTCAGCCGCTTCACGTCGGCGGCGACCATCGACTCGATGAGCTGCTCGAGGCTCACCTCTGGCTGCCAGCCCAGGGCGACCCTGGTGTCATGCGCGTCGCCTCGGGTCTCGCTGACGTCCGCAGGGCGAAGCAAGGTCTCGTCGGAGATCACCCGCGACTGCCAGTCGGCAACCCCGGCGGCGTCCATAGCGATGGCCAGGAAGTCGTGGAGGCTTCGCGACACGCCGGTGGCCACGATGTAGTCGGCAGGCTTCTCCTGCTGCAGCATCAGGTGCAGCGCCCGAACGTAGTCGCGGGCAGCGCCCCAGTCCCGACGGATCTCCAGATTGCCCAACCTGAGCTCGTCCCGGAGGCCCAACGACATCTCCGCTGCGGCGCGGGTGATCTTGCGGGTGACGAATTGGGGCGGACGGATCGGACTCTCGTGGTTGAAGAGGACGGCGTTGGACACATAGATGCCGTAAGACTCCCGGTAGTTCACCGCCGTGTGATGGGCGAAGCTCTTGGCGGAGGCGTAGGGGCTGCGGGGGTGATGGGCGCTGCGGATCGTCAGCGGCAGGTCCACCACCATCCCGAACATCTCCGAGCTTGATGCCTGACAGAGCTTCGCCTGGTAGCCGTCGGCGTCGCGCATGGCGCGCATGGCGTCGAGGATCTCCAGCACCGCGACTCCATTGACGGCCGTGACTGTGCGGGGGTTGCTCCAGCTGCGGGCAACCGAACTCCAAGAGGCCAGGTTGTAGATCTCGTCCGGACGGTACTGATCGAGGATGTGGCCGAGCAGCTCTGAATCTCGGATGTCCGGCAGGGAGGTGTCGATGATCGCGGAACTCAGCGGCACCGAGACGACCGTGCCGACCACTTCGTATCCGAGAGTCAGCAGGTGACGCGCCAGGTAAACCCCGTCCTGACCTGCGACGCCGGTGATCAGGGCGCGTTTTCGCACCGCTGGACCGGTTTCAGGGACATTCGGACGACTCATATCGAGAATCCTTGCGGATGAGTGCCCATCGTGGCTCAGTTTGCAGTAACTTCCGAACGTTGCCGTTGCATTTACTGGAGGAGAAGCATGAAGCGGGTAATCGGCTCTATTTTGCTGGGCATCGGGGTATTCCTCCTCGTGCTGGCACCAATGCTGAAGTGGTACGTGGCGCCCAAGGCCGCCGTGGCGCCGTTGAACATCGATTCGACGACCACCGCGACCGGCACCATCCTCAAGAAGCTCAACCCGTCGAAGATTTCGCAGTTCCCGAACGTCTACGACGAGAACATCCCGGCCATCCAAACCCGCTACACGGTTGGTGATGTCCAGGCGGCCGAGCAGGAAGAGGCCAAGAGTCAGAACCTGGCGATCTACAACACCTTCTACCGCGTCAACCCCGCCAACAATCCTGGCGAGTTGCTGCTGGCCAGCCAGGCGCGCTACGCCTTCAACCGCAACACCAGCCAATTGGTCAACTGCTGCGGGGCGAACTCGAACGACAAGACGGTCAACTTCACCGGCGTGGTGCCGCTGAAGTTCCCGTTCAACCCGCCGCAGTCGACCGTCCAAGTGTGGGACGACACCTTGCAGACGACGCTGCCGTTCGAGTACGTCGGCACCAAGGATGTGCTGGGCACTCCCGGCGTCGAGTACAAGAACGTGACACCTCCGACGCAGGTCCCCGGTGACAAGCCGTTCATCACGCTGCCGAACAAGACGGTGGGCTTGCCCGGAAATGGCAATGTCGATCTGTACGAGTTCCAGTCCTACGACAACACCCTCGTCGTGAACCCGACGACAGGTCAGGCAATCACCGGTGTGTCGAAGTTGGGAACGACCTTGCGCACCAAGGGCGGCGACAAGGACATCGTTACCGTCTCGCAGGCAGAGTTCACCGGTGACATAAGCCAGAAGGGTGCCGACGAGATCGCTGCCCTTGGTGATCAGCTCAACCTGATCTCCAAGACGCTGCCGATCGTCTCGGCCATCCTCGGCATCATCCTGATCATCATCGGGGCGTTGTTGCTGCGTCGGAAGAAGGATCTGGCACCGGCGACCGCCGGTGGCGGTTCCACCGGCGGCGGGACGGCGGCCAGCGCGGCTGCTGCCCCGGCGGCCGCGGCAGGTGCCGCCGGCGCGGCTGCGGCTGATGCCAAGACCACCGTGACCAACACGGCGGACTCGGCGAAGGACGCGGCCAGTGGCGCAGCGGACTCGGCGAAGGACGCGGCCAGTGGCGCAGCGGACTCGGCGAAGGACGCAGCCAGTGGCGCAGCGGACACCGCGAAGGACGCCGGCTTCAAGCCGCCGGAGTCCGGCTCGTAAGTCTGCGCAAGAGCACGGCAACCGCATAGCGGGGGCGTGCCGGATCGCCCCCGGTTCGCCCCCGCTATGCTTGTACGGCGAGTTCCGTATCGCCCCCGTCATGGGTGGGGCGGTTCGGCTCCGAAGGAGCCGGCACGGTCTCGCGCCTCGAATACGTCCATCATCCGGAGTCCACCCCTACATGTCGTCCACCGATCTCAGCCCTGCTACCACCCCGTCCATCGCAGTCAACGACATCGGCGACGAAGCCGCGATGCTCGCCGCGATTGACGAGACCATCAAGTACTTCAACGACGGCGACATCGTCGACGGCGTCATCGTCAAGGTGGATCGGGACGAGGTCCTGCTCGACATCGGCTACAAGACCGAAGGCGTCATCCCCTCCCGCGAACTCAGCATCAAGCACGATGTCGACCCGACCCAGGTGGTCGAGGTCGGTGACGCGGTCGAGGCCCTTGTGCTCCAGAAGGAGGACAAG
>CAYMPK010000111.1:0-3906 GCA_964392145.1 uncultured Actinomycetes bacterium
GGCCTCGAAGAAGGCAAGAAACCGTCGTCTGATCTCGGCAGATTCCACGGGGTAACCCTACTGTGTGCCTTCGATGAGTGCGGTGCCCCGCCGAACTGCCGTTAGCCTGCTACCGCAACGGCTGCGCTGCCGGTCAGTCCGGGCGGCCGACGGATCCGCGCCGCAGATCGATCTCGACCATGGCATCGACATCGGAGTGTGTCCGTTCGTGATGAACGACCGCATCATGTGTGAAGTAGGGCTCGAAGCGCATGGCCGACGCGGACCCGTTGCGACGTTGCACTCTCGCGCCCGATTGCGGGGCCGCCGGATCGGACATCGTGACGAGTTGGCGAACGCTGCCGACGAATGCCGAGGCTGTCGTGGCGGCAGCATTCACATTGCCCACGACGCCTCGTTCGCGCGCATCCTCGAGAGCGGCCGTGGCGCGCTTGTAGGCATAGATGCCACCCGCGGCACCAACCGCGACCCAGACCAAGCGAGCCATGATGACGAACAACCTCCGAAGCGACAGGGCCGACTCCGCTGCCGACCCTTGAACGTCCAGGGTACGTGGTGGCGATGGCCGTGCCATCCACCCCCCGACGCGTTGCTACTCCGAACTGGAAGCGGGGAGCGCGTCGGAGTCCTCGGCTTCGGGCTCTGCGTCGATGCCCGCCTCTGTCCTCTGCTCGGCGGTGATCGGTGTCGGGGCGCTCGTCAGCGGATCGAACCCGGCACCGGTCTTCGGGAAGGCGATGACTTCCCGAAGGGACTTGGCCCCGGCGAGCAACATGCAGACCCTGTCCCAACCGAAGGCAATACCGCCGTGCGGTGGCGGACCGTAGTTGAAGGCTTCCAAAAGGAAGCCGAACTGTTCCTCGGCCTCCCGCTGGGACATGCCGAGGACGTCGAACACTTGGGTCTGGATATCACGCCGATGGATACGAATCGAGCCGCCGCCGATCTCGTTGCCGTTGCAGACGAGGTCGTAGGCGCTGGCCAGCGCCTCTCCCGGTGCTTCCGTGAAACGGTTGAGCCATTCGTCATTCGGGCTCGTGAACGGATGGTGCACCGCGGTCCAGGCGGTGCCGCCCTCCACGTCTAGCTGTTCGAACATGGGCGCGTCCACCACCCAAACGAAGGACCACTCCGACTCGTCGATCAGGTCCAGCCTGGCACCGATCTCCAGCCGGGCGGCACCCAGCAGGCCACGGGCTTCGCCCGGCTTGCCGGCGGCGAAGAAGGCGCAGTCGCCCACGTTGGCCCCGACAGCGGCCATCAGGCCTTCGCGCTCGGTCTCGGAGAGGTTCTTCGCGACCGGACCGGTGGGTCCTTCGTCGGTGAACAGGACGTAGGCGAGGCCACGGGCCCCTCGCTGCTTCGCCCACTCCTGCCAGGCGTCCAATGTCCGTCGGGGCTGATCCGCACCTCCAGGCATGACTACGGCGCCGACGTAGGGCGCTTGGAACACCCGGAAGGGGGTATCGACGAAGTACTCGGTCAGGTCGGTGAGCTGCAGACCGAAGCGCAAGTCCGGCTTGTCCGTGCCGTAGTAGTGCATGGCATCGGCATAGGTCAGCCAAGGAATGTCGCCGATCTCGTACCCCAACGTCTCATGCCACAGCGCCCGCACAACTCGTTCCCCAACCGCCATCACGTCGTCGGCGGTGACGAAGGACATCTCGATGTCGAGCTGAGTGAACTCCGGTTGTCGATCCGCGCGGAAGTCCTCATCTCGGTAGCACCGTGCGATCTGGTAGTAGCGCTCCATACCTGCAACCATCAGCAACTGCTTGAACAACTGCGGTGACTGCGGCAAGGCGTACCACTTGCCGGGCTGTAAGCGCACCGGCACCAGGAAGTCGCGTGCTCCCTCAGGGGTGGATCGGGTCAACGTCGGGGTCTCGATCTCAAGGAAGCCCAGCTCGTCGAGGACCTCGCGCGCCACCCGGTTGACCTTGGAACGCATCCGCAGCGCGCTGCCGGGACCCTCCCTGCGCAGGTCGAGGTACCGGTATCGAAGCCTCGTCTCCTCACCCACCTCGACGTGTTCGTCGATGGGGAACGGCAACGGTGCGGACTCGCTCAAGACCACCAAGTCCTCAACAATGACCTCAACGTCCCCGGTGGCCAGGTGATCGTTCTCGTTCCCTTCAGGGCGGCGGCGGACCGTCCCGGTCACCTGCACGCAGTATTCGTTTCGAAGGGCGTGGGCAGGTGCCTCGTCGCGCAGCACGATCTGCACCACACCGGAGGCATCGCGCAGGTCGAAGAACGCGACGCCACCGTGGTCACGGCGGCGCGCGATCCAGCCGGCGAGGGTGACTTCGCGGTCGATGTCGGTCGCCCGGAGGCTGCCCGCTTCATGGGTTCGGATCACTTAGCTGTCCTCCAGTGCGAGCGATTCGTCGAGTGTCGTGATGAGCTCACCTTGCGGGATGTCCCGCTGGTCGCCCGTCAGCAAGTCCTTCAACACAACAGTGCCGGCATCGAGGTCGCGATCACCGACGATAAGTGCCCATCTGGCACCCGACCTGTCCGCGCCTTTCATCGCACCGCGTAGGGCACGGTCGCCGAAGGCCATATCGGTCGGGATACCTGCCGCCCGCAGACTTCCCACCATTGCCACGATGTGTGCCTTCGCCCGCGATCCCATCGCCACCGCGTAGACGTACACACGCCGAGGCGTGACCAGGTCAACGCCTTCGGCCCGACAGGCAAGAATGGTTCGATCGATGCCGAGGCCGAATCCGATCCCGCTGACATCCGAGCCGCCCAGTTCGCCGAGTAGGCCGTCGTAGCGACCCCCACCGCCGATGCCGGATTGGGCACCGAGGTCGTCATGGACGAATTCGAAGGCGGTACGGGTGTAGTAGTCCAACCCCCGCACAAGTCTGGGCGCCTCCTCGTAGGCCACACCAAGGTCAGCCAGGAAACCGCGTACGGCGTCGTAGTGCTGCCGACAGGTATCGCATAGGTATTCGACAGGCACCGGGGCGTCGAGGAGTGCGTCCTGAACCTCCGGACGTTTGTCGTCCAGCACGCGCAGTGGATTGGCCACGGCCCGTGCGGCCGTCGCGTCATCCAGGTCGATGCCGTTGAGGAACTCTGTCAACGCCTGTCGGTACACCGGTCGGCACGAGGCGCAACCCAGCGAGTTGAGCAGCAGCCGCTGGCGGGTCAGACCCAACGCCCGATAGGCAGCGTCGGCCAACCAGACGACTTCGGCGTCGACAGCCGGATCGTCGGAACCGACAGCCTCCACGCCTACCTGACTGAACTGCCGGAAACGGCCCTGCTGCGGACGCTCAGCGCGGAAGAAGGGACCCGCGTACCACAACTTCACGGGCAGTTGGCCACGGTCCAGACCGTGCTGGACGATAGCGCGCATCGCGCCGGCCGTACCTTCTGGTCGCAGGGTCAGCGAACGCCCGCCGCGGTCCTCGAAAGTGAACATCTCCTTGCTCACGACATCGGTGCTCTCGCCCACTCCGCGGACGAAGAGTTCCGTGTCCTCGAAGATCGGCAGTTCGAGGTAGCCGTATCCAGCGACCCTCGCCGGCGCGGCGAGTCCTTCCCGGACGGCCAGGAATGTTTCGGAGTCGGGTGGGACGTACTCGGCGACTCCTCGTGGAGCACGAAACCCGGTCATTCGATCCCCGAGTCCGGCACGGCGAGCCCTTGGAGGAACGGGTTGTTCGCTCGCTCCTCACCCATGCTGGTTTGGGGCCCATGACCCGGCAGCACCACCGTCTCGTCCGCCAGCGGGGCGAGGACAACGTCGAGGCTGCGCATCCTCTATTCGGGGTCACCACCGGGCCGACCAATGCCGCGTCCGATGGCTTCGTGGCGACGATCCGGGGCCTCGGCGGGCACGCCGCGCGCCCGCACGGTTGCATCGACCCGGTCGTCGTCGCCGCCGCC
>CAYMPK010000111.1:3916-8743 GCA_964392145.1 uncultured Actinomycetes bacterium
GCATCATCAATTCGGGGTCACCACCGGGCAGATCGGTACGCCCAATGCTGCCGGCGAAAAGCAGATCGCCGCTGAACAGCATTGGCGGCAGGTCGCCGCCGCCGGTGTGTCCGAAGACGACCGAGCCCGGAGTGTGCCCAGGTGCATGGTTGACGGTGAGCGGAACACCGAGCAGTTCGAGAACCTCACCGTCGCCGAGTTCCCGCACCTCATCCGGTTCGGTGAATTCGAGTTGGCCACCGGACATCTGTGCGATCACCGCAGCGGCCTCCTGGGACAACCCGAGGTAGGGATCGGCGAGCATGGCGCGGTCATCGGGGTGGATGTAGGCCGGCACCTCGCTCGCACCGCACACGGGGACCACCGAGAAGGTGTGGTCGAGGTGGCCATGTGTCAACAGCACGGCAGCGGGTCTTAGGCGATGTTGTTCCACGAGTGCCTCGATCCCGGGAAATGCGTTGATGCCGGGATCGATGATGAGGCACTCGGAACCCGGCCCGTCGGCGACCAGGAAGCAGTTCGTGCCGAAGGGTCCGGCAGGGAACCCGGTAACCAGCACGTATCCTCCTCGTGGATCGCTTCGCCTGTCGATGATGTTCGGCGACCGGAACTGTTGACCGGGCGCACACGCCTTTTCGAGCCTACCGGGAGCCGGCCGGGGGTATCGGGACGGGCCTCGCGCCACGGCAACGGTTGGTGCCTAGACTATGGGCTACGTTCCGGACCTCCCGGGGCGTGCAGCCGCGCGCAGGTAGTAGGTAGGGGCGACGACAATGACGCAGGATCCGGGCGTGACGCCCGAAGCTGCCGAGACGCCGGCAGCGGTGCCGCTGCCGTCCCAGATGAAACCCAGACCGACCGGTCCGCAGACTCCCGGTGCGCGTCCATCCGGCGGCGATGCGGCTCCCGGTCATGTCTCACCGGTCGGCGGCTCTGCGTCCGAGAAGTTCGGTCGCGTCGACTCCGACGGCAATATCTTCGTCACCCTGCCCGATGGCAATGAACAATTCGTCGGGCAGTGGGCCACGGGGGATCCCGTCGAAGGTCTCCGGTTGTATGCGCGCCGCTACGACGATCTGGTGGTGGACGTGGACTTGGCCGGGCAGCGGCTGGCTGAGGGCCGGATGAAGCCCGAGGATGCCGAACGCACGGTCGAACGGGTCCGCGCGGCACTGCTGGATCCCAAATGCGTTGGCGACCTGGGCGCCTTGGTCGCCAGAGTCGGGCAACTGGAAGTCCTCATCAACGTCCGACGCGAAACGCTGGCTGAGGAGCGGGCCGCCGCGCAGCAGACCACGGCCGAGCGGCGGGCCGCGATCGTCGCCGAGGCCGAGTCGTTGGCCGATTCCACAGCCTGGCGGAGCACGACCGAACGGTTCAAGTCACTGGTGGAGGAATGGAAGTCGCTCCCCCGATTCGATCGCGCCCTTGAGCAGGAGCAATGGCAGAAGTTCAGTGCTGCCCGGTCGGCGTTCGACAAGGCCCGGAGATCCCACTTCGCGGAGGTCGACAAGACCCAGGGTGCGGCGAAAGCCGCGAAAGAGGCCCTCATCAAACGGGCCGAGGAACTCTCGACCTCGACGGATTGGGCAGCGACCGCACAGGCCTATCGCGACCTGATGACGGAGTGGAAGGCAGCCGGATTCGCTGGCAAGCCGGCCGACGACAAGTTGTGGAAGCGGTTCCGCAAAGCCCAAGATGTCTTCTTCGGGGCCCGCAAGACCGCCTTGAACGAGCGTGACGCCGGGTGGGCGGAAAACCTGGTCAAGAAGAAGGCTCTGGTGGTCAAGGCTGAGGGTCTGCTGCCAATCACCGATGCCAAGAAGGCCCGCCGGGAGCTCAGCAGGATCTCCTCTGAGTTCGCGGGCATCGGTCACGTGCCCAGGGCGGACAAGCCCAAGCTGGATGCGCGGCTGCGCAAGGTTGAGGACGCCATCAAAGCGGTTGAGCAGGAGGCCTGGCGCCGCAGCGATCCCGAGCGCAACGCCCGCGCCAACAAGATGGTCGAGTTGTACGAGAAGTCGGTGGCCGATGTTGAAACTCAACTTGAGCAGGCACGCGCGGCAGGTGACGACACCAGCGCACTGGAAGCAGACCTGAGGGGCAAGCGCGAGCTACTCGATGCCGCCCGCAAGTACGCCTGAGAACATCGGTCGCGGACCGGCTCGGCCAGACGGCGCCGGTCCTGCCAAGCCGGCCCGAGGTGTTGGATGAGTCAGCCGCGGTGGGTCAGAGCCGGTAGGCGTCGTAGACCCCCTCGACGCCACGCACGGCCGCCAGCACCGCGCCCAGATGTTGCGGCGCGGCCATCTCGAAGGTGAATCTCGATTGTGCGACCCGGTCTTTGCCGGTGCTCACGGTGGCGGAGAGGATGTTGACGTGCTGCTCGGATAGGGCGCGGGTGACGTCGGTGAGAAGGCCCGACCGATCCAGCGCCTCGACCCCGATGTTCACCAGGAAGTTGGTGTTCGCCGCGGGCGCCCAGGAGACATCGACGAACCGTTGCGGCTCCACCTCCATGTTGGGCACGTTGGTGCAGTCGGCCCGGTGCACCGAAACGCCGTGGCCGCGCGTCACATAGCCGACGATCTCGTCTCCCGGCACCGGCGTGCAGCACTTCGCCAATTTGACCCAGACATCGGCCTCACCCTCCACCTTGACTCCGACCGCGCCGGTCTGCGAGGTTCGGGTCGCCTGCATCGCCACCGGATTCACGGCCTCTGCGGCGTCGTCGCGAGCCGCCTCCAGACCACCCCTGGATGCGACGAGGCGTTCGATAACCGAATCCGTGGACGTGTGATGGTCGCCGATGGCGCGGTAGAGGGCGGCGATGTCCGTCAGGTGCAGGTCGGCGGCGATCGCCTGGAGTTCGGGCCCGTCAACGATCTGCGCCACGGGCAGGCCGCGTCGGCGTAAGGCGCGCGACAGTTGCTCGCGGCCCTTCTCCACGGCTTCCTCGCGACGTTCCCGCGAGAACCAGGTGCGGATCTTGCTACGTGCCCGGGGGGATGCCACGAAGCGCAGCCAGTCCTGGCTTGGACCGGCGCTGTCAGACTTCGCGGTGAAGATCTCCACGACATCGCCGTTGCCGAGTTTGCTCTCGAGCGGGACCAGCTTGCCGTTCACCCGTGCGCCGATACATCGGTGGCCGATCTCGGTATGGACCGCGTATGCGAAGTCCACCGGAGTGGCGCCGGCAGGCAGCGCCATCACGTCGCCTCGGGGGGTGAACACGAAAGTCTCGGATGTGCCGAGGTCGTAGCGCAGCCCCTCCAGGAACTCGTCGGGATCGTCGACCTCCCGCTGCCATTCCAGGAGTTGCCGCAGCCACCCGAAATCGTCTGGGCCTTGCTTGCCGCCGACGTCACTCTGCTTGTACCGCCAGTGCGCCGCCACGCCGTACTCGGCGGTGCGATGCATCTCGTAGGTGCGGATCTGCATCTCCACCGGCTTGCCCTCTGGGCCGATCACAGAGGTGTGCAGCGACTGATACATGGTGAACTTGGGCATCGCGATGTAGTCCTTGAAGCGCCCCGGTACCGGGTTCCAGCGGGCATGCAGGATTCCCAGTACGGCGTAGCAGTCGCGGATGTTCTCGACGAGGATCCGCACTCCCACAAGGTCGTAGATGTCTGTGAAGTCCCGGCCCCGGACGATCATCTTCTGATAGATCGAGTAGTAGTGCTTGGGCCGTCCCGTGACGGTGGCCTTGATCTTCGCGCGCCGCAGATCTGCTTCGACCAGACCGATCACCTGGTTGACGAACTCCTCCCGACCGGGCGCGCGCTCCCCCACCAACCTCTCGATCTCGTCGAACATCTTCGGATAGAGCGTCGCGAAGGCGAGATCCTCCAACTCCCACTTGATCGTGTTCATGCCCAGTCGGTGCGCCAGCGGCGCGTAGATCTCGAGGGTCTCGCGGGCCTTGCTGATCTGCTTCTCGGGGGGCATGGCACCCAGCGTGCGCATGTTGTGAAGGCGGTCGGACAACTTGATGAGCAGCACCCTGATGTCGCGAGCCATCGCCACGACCATCTTGCGCACCGTCTCAGCCGCGCTGGCTGAGCCGTACTTGACCTTGTCCAACTTGGTGACGCCGTCCACCAAGTTGGCGATCTCGTCGCCGAAGTCTGCCCGCAACATGTCCAGGGTGTAGGCGGTGTCCTCCACCGTGTCGTGCAAGAGCGCGGCCGCGAGGGTGGAGACGGTCATGCCAAGCTCGGCCAGGATCGTCGCAACCGCTACCGGGTGGGTTATGTAGGGCTCGCCGCTTCGCCGGTACTGGTTGCGGTGGTGGTAGGAGGCCACCTCGAATGCTCGGTCGAGGACGTCGGTATCCGACTTCGGATGGAACTGCTTCAGCGACCGCTTAAGGGGTTCCAACATGGGGTCGCCGCTACGGGAGCCCAGCCGTGCGAGCCTGGCAGAGAGTCGGCCACGCGCACCAGAGGGTGACTCCGCGCCCGGTACAGGAGCGATCTCCTGGGTCATGGCACCTCCCCTCAATCGCGTGTCACGCAGTCTACGCCGGGGTTCGTGGGGCCGACACCGGTGTTAGGAGTTCCCCCGCTTACTCCGGGGTGCATTCTTGGGCTGGCTGCGGCCGCCGCTGGTGCGGTGTGTCCGTTCCTTCTTGGGGGGTGGCGCGGCAACGTTCGCGCCAGCCTGGCCACCCGTCCCGGATCTGGAGCCGGTCTGGGGACCACCGGCGGCGGCTGCCCCAACGCCGGCACCGACGGGCGTAGCGGCGCTGGTCCGACGTGCCTGGACCCGTTTGGTGAGGGCTCGCATAGCGGGTTCCCGCTCCTTGATCTGGCACAGGAACGG
>CAYMPK010000111.1:8772-8982 GCA_964392145.1 uncultured Actinomycetes bacterium
CGACGAAGAGCGATGAGTAAGTCCCCGCGAGAAGCCCGATGAACAAGGCCAGGGCGAGGTCCTTCAGTGTGCCGGCACCGAGCAGCCCGACCCCGACGAACAGGATTCCCGCCACCGGAAGTAGCGCCACGATGGAGGTATTGATGGAGCGAATCAGGGTCTGGTTGAGCGCGAGGTTCGCCGCCTCTGAATAGGTCATGCGGCTCTGGC
>CAYMPK010000112.1:0-8937 GCA_964392145.1 uncultured Actinomycetes bacterium
TAGAGCGACCGCCTCCTAAGCGGTAGGCCACGTGTTCGAATCACGTCGAGGGCACCAGGTAAGCCGGCTCTGACCGACTATGCCATCGGCAAGGATGATGACGAACGCGACGATCCAGCCCAGCCACCAAGTGTCGGCGCCTTCGGCTGCCACGTTCGCAGCGTCGTGCCGACGGTCAGGCCTTCCAGGGATCTGTGGTGGTCATGCTGAGAGCCCAGACGCGTTCGACGTCTTGGCGGGAGGCTTTGAGGTCCCTGATTCCCTTGTCCTTGGCGCCGGAGAAGTAGTGGTCGCGAGTGCCGCCGCGGCCTACGGTGCCGATGGTGGTGGTGATCTCGGCGGCGGACTCCTGCGGCGTTTTCGCGATGACGAGCATGCCCACCTTGATGGCCAGACGCTGCAGGCGCCCCGGCTCAGCGTTGAGGATCTTCGTCTTGACCAGTCCGGGCATGAAGGTGTTGGCGGGAACGGCACTGCGGGTGTTCCATGCCCGCTGGAAGACTTGGATGGCCCATTGCCATTGCCCGAGAGTGGCCATGCCGCCGGGTGACCCGGGCAACTCCAGGTCCTCGGTGTCGATGCGGTTGAGGTTCATGCCCACGACCGACAGGATTTGGCCGCCGCTTTCCTCAAGATGGGGCTCCAGGCCACGCATCATCACCACCCGCGAGAGCCACCCGATGGCGAGGTTGGCCTCGAACCCCTCAGCGGTCACCCGGTGCTCCTGGGTGATGTGGTTGGCGTTGAGAAGCAGCACGTCGAGGTGGTCCGTGTCCGACTTGATTGCGGTGACGGCGTCCTGGGTTGCGGTCAGCGAGGAGAGGTCCGCGACGATGGGGAACGCGGAGTCCGGGTGCGCTGCGTTCAGGGCTGCCACGGTGGCCTGGGTTCGGTCGGGGTTGCGGCCCAGGGCGCCGACCCGCCATCCCGCCTCGGTGAGGGCATGGGCGGTCGCACGCCCGATTCCGTCGGTTGCCCCGGTGATGACGGCGACGCGCTTCCTATCGGTCAAGAGTGCTCCTGGGTGTGAGTGCTGAAGGGATCGTTCAACCCGGTCCGAAGACTTGGCATCTTCAGCGAGGTGACCACGGATCATAGTTCGTGAGTGCGAATCCAGTTGCAAGGCGGACGGAACGGGCCGATGGAGCCGTTCACCGATACCGAGCGGGCCGGGGGCCGCGGGGGTTACGTCGAGGCGCTACTTCCGCGTTGGGGGTCACTGCCCGGCGGGGCGCCACGGCGGGCGATTCCGGTTGACCCGTAGCGTGGTCCCGTGACCGATCAACGGATTCCTCAACGTGCACCGGTCCACTCCGACGCGCGTGATCACCTTGGCTGAGGTCGTGTGGGCCTGCTGGGACGGCGGCGGCAACCTCAACCCCGGGATCGGGATCGGAACTGAACTTGTGCGGCGGGGTCACCGACTGACGTTCCTGGGCCGCCCGGTAATGGTCGACCGCGTCAACGCCGCGGGCTTGACGGCCCTTCCGCTTGCCACGTCCGCCGCCGACCTCGAGCGCTTCGCCTTCCATCCGGGGGCGTCCGTATTCGGCTATACCAGTTCACCCGCAGTGGGTGCGGAACTCGTCGAGCGGATCCTGGAACTACGGCCTGACGTTGTGGTGATCGACGCCATGTTCAGCGCGGCATGCAACGTGGCGCCGCAGTTCGGTTGCCCGAGCGTGGTCATGCTGCACACTTTCCTCAACCGACTGGTCGAGCAGTGGCGCACGAACCTGGCCATGCAGTCGCAGATGCGCGAGCGCGCCGGGTTCGATGGACTCCCGGACATCGACGTGCTGTGGGGATGCCGTGATGTATTGCACGTGAACACTTTGCCCAGTTTCGACGCCCCGGATTCGACCGGGTGGCACAACGTTGTTCACGGCGCACCCGTGTTGACGGTCGAAGGTCGAGCCGTTCCGGTGGCGCTGCCCTGGCCGCCGGATGACCCGACACCGCTGGTGCTGCTGAGCTTCAGCACCGTGCCTGAGCAGCGCGGTCCGCGGATGCTGCAGCGGGCCCTCGACGCACTCGAACCCCTCCCGGTGCACGTGGTCGCGACCACCGGGGGAGTCGTCGACCCCGAGGAGCTCAGGGCGCCGCCGAACGCCTGCCTGCTGGAGTTCGCCGACCACGAGCAGTTGATGGCCGCGGCCACATTCGTCATCGGTCATGGCGGTCACGGTACGGCGATGCGTGCGCTGCGACGCGGGCTGCCGGTCATCGGCATTCCGGCCGGCGGCGTGGACCAAATCGTGGTCACCGAGGCCATAGAAGAGTGGGGGGCAGGCCTTGCGCTGGGTGCCGACCCGACTGTTGGGCAGATCCGATCTGCAGCACAGACTGTGCTCCGCGATGCGCGATTCGGGCGTGAGGCCGAACGTCTGGAAGCCCAACTGCGAGGTTCCGACGGTGCGGCACTGGCCGCGGACTCGGTGGAGTCGGTGGCCCTGTAAGAGGTTCAAGTTGCAGGGTGACCTCGGCTTGATCCGCGCGTCCCTTCCAGGCGTGTGGTTGGCCCGTGCCTGGCAAACCCACGCTTCCGGGATCGTGCCTCCGGGTCTCCCGGCCAAGGCGGATAGTGTGTCGCCAGGCGCGAAAGCTCCGTATGGCTCGCTTCGAGGGCAGCAGTTCCCCGGGTAGTCGGTAGCAGGTCAGGACGCGGCTACAGAGGGTCTCGTGACGGACCCCCCCTCGCGCTCTGCCGGCATTCCGTTGTGGAGTTCGGCCCCATGCTTCAGGATCGTGGCGTGATGTTCCTGCACGACCACCGTTCCACTGATTGGGCGCTGGCGTATGTGTTGATTGCTGCTGCTATCGCCGTCCTGTGGTTCATAGTGCGTGCTTTGGCCCGACGCCAGGTGCGTTGGGCCGAGGGTGCCTATCGGCGGCTGGACCCCTATGTGCAGGCGTCCGCTCTCTGGTTTCGGTCGGCACCGGCGACCTTCATCTATATGGCGATCTGGCTGGCCACGACGATCCTCGTACAGGGATCGTCCAAACGGCTGGTCGATGCGCTGACGGAGATGGACAGTTCGAACATCGCGGAGGTAATGCGCGCTCCAGCGCGGGCGATCCTGGTCAGTGGCCTGCTGGTGGCCGACCGAGGGGCCGGCCTTCTCGCCTACGTCGTGGTGTTCGTCCTCATCGTCGCGAGGCTGGAGCAGCGGCTGGGAACTCCACGTACCTTGATCGTCTGGCTGTGCTCCCACGTGATTGCGACGCTGCTCGTGCTGGCCACCGAGGAGAAGCTCATCTCCGCCTCGGTCCTGCAATCGACATTGGAGACGACCCTCGACGTCGGGGTGAGTTATGTGATGGTCGGATCGATGGGCGCCTACATGTTGTTCGTGTCCCGTCGCTGGCGATGGTGGTACTACGCGCTGCTCTTCGTCGGGATTGTCGGTCCGGTAATACTCGACCGGGAGATCTGGGATGTGGGGCACCTGCTTGCCACGCTCATCGGCCTGTGCACGGGCGTTGCGCTCACCCGGTGGGGAGTACGCCCCCGACTGCTCTGGAGACCGATGTGCGCGCGGCCCGCTCGACCCCTGGAGCAGGCGGCGGCGTGACCAGCCTGTGACCGTCGTGAGACACCGCGCCGCAGTACTGTCGAGGAGGAGTCTCGAGTCGGTGGCCCGCCATCCGGCCGGCACCCCCACCGAGGCTGCGTCTGGACACGTATTGCCCGGGGCGAGGAGGTGGCGAGGTCATGACCCTTCGAGGTCGGAGGCCGCAATTCCGCCGTTCGTGGCTCATCGGCATGGTTGCGTTGATTCTGCTCCTTGGGTCCACCGCTGCCTCGAGATCGGCAACGCATTCGGCACTCGGTGGTGAGCGGGACGGGGCAACGGTGTCCACCGCCGTCGCCCACGGCACCTCGCCGGCTTTGGGTTCGCTCCGTCCGGGCGCCACTCCGCAGGCGTCCCGGCAGGCACCGCATCCCCCTATGCCACCATCGAGGTCCGCCCCGCGGCCGACGCCACCGGGCGCACTGCAGGGCCCTTCTGCTTCGAGGGCGCCCCTGTCCCGCGCCCCTCAGGCCAGCAGGACCTTCGCGGGGCTCGGTGAGGGTTTCCACGGCCCGCAGGGCGACTTTCTGGTGACTCGGCTACCGCCAGACCCGAACGGTGCAGTCGGTCCCCAGCACTACGTTCAGGCTGTCAACGTCAGCCTGGCCGTCTTCGACAAAGCCGGAACAGTCCTGCTCGGTCCGGTCCCCTTGATCACGCTGTGGTCCGGACTGGGAGGATTGTGCGCGCAGGGTAACAACACCGACCCCATCGTTCTTTATGACCGGCTCGCAGACCGCTGGGTGATCTCCCAGTTGGCGTACCAACCCGGCGGCCCTGACTACGAGTGCGTCGCCGTGTCCACCAGCAGTGACCCCCTCGGCACCTACGGGTTGTATGCCTTCGCCTATGAGAATATGAATGACTATCCCAAATTGTCCGTGTGGCCAGACGGGTACTACGCCAGCTACAACATGTTCGACGCCAACACTGATGGCTTCCTCGGAACCAAAGTGTGTGCCCTGGATAGGGCAAGAATGCTGGCCAACTCGCCCGCCACCCAGCAGTGCGTCGACTTCTACGGGTACAGCTACTTGCCCTCCGACCTGGACGGGTCCACCCCACCCCCGGTCGGCTCCCCGAACTTCATCCTGGGAGGAAGTTGGCGCGCTTGGGACCAGTTGGACATGTACCGATTCCAGGTTGACTGGGGCGATCCAGCGAAGTCGAGCCTCACCGGACCCGTCGCGATCCCGGTCGCCGCGTTCACGAATTCGTGCCTGGGTTTCTACCGGTATTCCTGCGTCCCGCAAGCCCGGACAACGCAACTGCTCGACTCCCACGCTGGACGAGCGATGTACCGATTGGCCTATCGGAATTACGGCAGTCACGAGTCGTTGGTGACCACGATGACCGTGGCGGCGACGCCGGATGCAGACGGGCAGACGGCCACGCGCTGGTACGAGATCCGCTCGCCGGCGGCTGACTCACCGGTCGTCTACCAGCAGGGCACGTATGCCCCGGATACCTCCTACCGATGGCTCGGTTCCATCGCGATGGACCGGGACCAGAACATGGCGATGGGCTACAGCGAGTCGAGCGCAGTGGCCAGTCCGACGATCCACTACACGGGGCGACGTGCCACGGATCCGCTGGGAGTCATGCAGCAGGAGACCGAGGTTGAACTTCCCAGCGTCGGGTCACAGACCGGGGCGGACATGGACCGCTGGGGAGACTACAGCGCCATGCAGGTGGACCCCGCCGATGACTGTACGTTCTGGTACACCAACCAGTACATCCCCTATGACGGGGTGGCCAACTGGAGCACGCGGATCGTCAGCTTCAAATACCCGAGTTGCCTCGTGCCGCAGACGATCACATTCCCCGCTCCTCGAGCCACGCCCGTGACGGCTGGGTCGGTTGCGCTGGTTGCGACCGCGTCCTCCGGCCTGCCCGTGGCATTGACCTCCCTGACGTTCGGGGTCTGCACAGTGTCAGGTGCCCGGGCCAGACTTCTGCGCCCGGGCGTGTGCACGATCCGGGCGAGCCAGCAAGGGAATCAGACCTATGCGGCGGCTATCCCGGTGGTGCGCTCCTTCGCCGTGACCAGACGGCCACAGGTGATCACATTCAGCGGACCCGGGCCCACCCCGCTGGCAAACGGGACAGTCCCGTTGAGAGCGGCGGCATCCTCCGGCCTGTCGGTGGTGTTCACCTCCAAGACGACGGACACCTGCACCGTGTGGGGCTCGAAAGTGAAACTGCTGAGGACCGGCAGGTGCGCGATCCGGGCGAGCCAGCCTGGAAACCAGACCTACCTGGCAGCCCCTGCGGTTGTCCGGGCCTTCGCGATCACCAGGCTGGCCCAGTCGCAGCGACCGGGAAGCATTCCGCCGGCCTTGCGCGATCCCGGAACGACAGTGGTCAACGAGGCGGGGTCGCGAACGGTCCAGGGTCAGCCGCTCACGGCGACGGTTTCCTCCCAGTTGGTGCGCGGGGATCTCCGCTGCCTGCGGGTGATCAAAGGCCCCCAACGCGCGGTCTCTGTCGCCGTGACCGGTCGGTGCCCCATGGTTGTCCGGGTCACGTATGCGGCTCCCGGAACACCCGCTTTCTACCCCTATCGCAACGTCGTCGCCTATCCGGTGACCAGGACTCGTTGAGCCGGGTTTGGTGAGCAGCAGCCGTGACGGCACTACCGGGCCGAGGCGAGCACCTCGGACTCCAGCCGTGCGTAACTGGCTTCCATCCCGGTGGTCATTCCCGTTCCGAGGATCATGTCGCGCACCTCGACGCTCGGGTAGGTGATGACGAGGCTGAGCAGGGTGCCGTCCTCGACCTGAGTCAGCGTCAGTTCGTTGACGGTGGAAGGTCCCTCAACGTCGATCATCGCCTCGGTGGTCACAGTCCGGTACTCGGGCACGATCTCCAACAGCTCGCCGGTGAACCCGAACCGCCGTGAGCCGTCGACTGCCTCCCATTCGTATCGATAGACGTCACCCACCTCGCGTGCCACCTCGCACACCGGCATGGTCCAGCCCTCCGGGCCGAGGAGCCATCGCTGCACCAACTCGGGCTCCTGATGGGCGCGCCACACCTGTGCGATAGAACCGCTGACAACGCGGGATATCCGAACCTGGGTGTCGCTGAGCACCGCCGCTTCGCAGACCGCGCCCGCCGCGAAACTGCGCAGGTCAGCGACCACGCCGTCCATCTGCCCCATCGCCGCGCGCATGCCCTCCTCCATGCCCATCTCGAGGAGTTGCTCCAGGTCTGCGACGGAGGTGAAGTGAGAGGTGACCGTGACCTGGGACCCGGTCGGGGTGCTGCTGAAAACGAACTCACTTCGGCTGGCGGGCAGGTCTGGATTGGGGCTTCCGTCGGCGTTGGCGAACCCGTCGAGAACTTCGAACGACTCGGTTGGCCGCACCTGCAGGAACTCCCAATAGCCGCGGTGCACGTCACCCTCAGGCCCCGTCATCGCGTACTCGCTACGACCACCGGGGAACATGTCATGCCGGGTGAATCGGGCTGGGTACGTCGGTGGGCCCCAGAACCGCTCGAGTTGGCGGGGGTCGGCGTACGCGTCCCAGAGTCGCTGCACTGGCACGTCGAAGTCGGCGACGACGGTCATGGTCAGCGATTCCGGATCCCTGGATACGGATGTCACGGGCATGGTCTGGTCCTCTCGGTAGGGGTGGGGGCGGCTGGCTGGTCGGTTCAGGTGGGGCGCGCAGTCGGATACGGAGTGGATAGGCGAACGCCGGTGGCCGGATGGCCGGCGGATGCGTCTGTGACCGGCGACTCGGCGAGCACGGCTTCCAGCCGGCCCATCCGCTCTCGCCATAGGTGCTCGTAGCGATCGAGCAAGCCCTGCGCTTGCTGGATGGCCTCGGGGTTGGCGCGGACGAGTCGCTCACGACCCTGCGACTGCTTGGTGACCAGCCCGGCGCGTTCGAGCACGGCGACGTGCTTCTGCACTGCGGCGAAGGACATCTCGTAACTCTGGGCGAGTTGTGACACCGTCGCCTCGCGGCGGAAGGTGCGGGCCACGATGTCACGACGAGTGCGGTCGGCCAGGGCATGGAAGAGCCTGTCGACCGCGTCGTCCGAGAGCGACTCCGTGTGATCTACAACCATAAGGTTGTACGTTAGTCGATCTGGGTGAATGGCGCAAGGGGGATTCGAACGCCCTCGGTCGTGCCACGGTCAGGGCTGAATCCTGATCTCCCAATTCTGCGCGCGCGGGGCGATCGGCAACGTGCATACGGTCTGACTGCGCGTAAGGCATTCCTCGAAAGCCGTGACGGCATCCGGTGGGATCGGTTCGTCGAAGGCTCGGATAGGAGCGTCACCGGCGACGCCCGTGATCATCAGCCCCGCCGTGACCAGCGGCACGACAGTCTCGCGGGACAGACCCCCACGCAACGATCGGGCGGCAATGAGGACGAGCATGGCGACCGCTACCGAGGCATAACGCGTGAAACTGAAGGGACGGCCGGCGATCATCGTCACGGCAAAGGCGCCGTGCAGGGTCAGGACACCAAGTGCGCCCCAGAAGAGACCGGTGAGTAGCCACAGCGGAGAGGGTCCACGCCGGTCCCGCCAGACAAGCATCCCGACCAGCACCAGCAGTAGCAGGCTGAGCAGGAACCATGGCGAGAACGACCTCGTGGGCCAGAGCACGCTGATGTTCGTCTCGCCCAAGACCAGACTGCCAGCGACCTTCTTGATGATCAGCCAGCCAAACGCAACGATGCTTGAGACCGGGTCACTGAGATTCATCGAGCGTCCGTAGCCGAGCGTCACCAGCACGCCGACGGTCGCGCCTACGGCGAGGACTGCCGCTCGAAGACGCGCAAACCGGGAAGCACGCTCCCGCCATGCCTGCCAGACGGCCATCGGAAGCAGGACCACAGCGGTGTAGCCCGTGATCGCCACGAGTACCAAGTAGGCCAACTCCGTGACCTTCCCCCATCGATGGGTCGGCGCCGGGAACACGAGGATCATGGCGACGGAGATGGCCAGGTAGACGTGAAGGTTCGTGAGATTGCCCTGGATCTCGGTGGCGGCGGGGAGGAAGACCAGCACCAGCAGGAGCAGCGCTCGGTTGCGCAGCCGACCGAACACACCTTCGGCACGTCGCTGCAGCACCGTTGACAGCGCGCCGGTGGCGAGCGCACAGGCGGCCAGGTAGCTCATCACGGGCCACAACCGGACCGGGAGCTCGGAGATAGGAGCCGCGATGAGGCGTTGCGCCGTCCAGAGTTGGCCCTGGTAGACCTTGAGGATCGGGGCCCCTGTGGAGTAGGCGTCCGCCAGCCATTCGCGACCGTCCTCGGCCCAGATAGTCGGCTGAACGAGTGATCCCGGTCGCCGCAGGACCATGCAGAACGTCGCCAGGAGGAGGAGCGCGACGAAG
>CAYMPK010000113.1:0-1178 GCA_964392145.1 uncultured Actinomycetes bacterium
CGCCATCGTGATCTGGACGTGGTCGATGAAGTGGTTGTTCCAGATCGGTTCCCAGAGGGTGTTCGCGAACCTGAGAGCCAACAGGTTCTGAACGGTCTCCTTGCCGAGGTAGTGATCGATCCGGAACACCGAGCCGGAGGGGACGACCTCGGCGAGGACCGAGTTCAACTCCTGGGCCGACTCCAGATCGTGACCGAACGGCTTCTCGACGATGACGCGCCGCCAGGCTCCACCCTCGTCTGCAGACAGGCCGCTTCGACGCAGTTGCTCCACGACGATGGAGAAGAACCGGGGTGGGATGGACAGGTAGAAGGCATGGTTCCCGCCAGTGCCGCGCACCCTGTCCAGGTCGTGCAGCGTCGTGGCCAACTGGTCGAAGGCCTTGTCATCAGTGAACTCGCCGGCCACGAAGCGGAAACCCTGTGAGAGTTGCGCCCAGACGTCCTCCCGAAAGGGAGTGCGGGCGTGTTCCCGTACTGCCTCGTAGACCTCCCTTGCGAAGTCCTGATCGGCCCATTCACGTCGAGCGAAACCCACCAGGGCGAACCCAGGAGGCAGGTATCCGCGGTTGGCGAGGTCGTAGATCGCCGGCATGAGTTTGCGCTTGGAGAGGTCACCGGTAACGCCGAAGATGACCATCCCGCATGGTCCGGCGATCCTCGGTAGCCGCTTGTCCCCGGGTGCTCTGAGCGGGTTCTCGCCCGGGACGTAGGTGTTGGGCACGCTTAACTCCTGTCGGATGGGTGGCGGAGGTGCCAGCCGGTTCAGTGACCGGCGTTCTGGGCGGCCTTGCTCAGGGCTGCCTCAAGGTTGGCCAGCAGGTCCTTCCAGGAGTCGACGAACTTCACGACCCCCTCTTCCTCGAGTTCGACGAAGACCTCGTCGAGGTTCACCCCAACCGCAGTGAGCTTGTCGAAGACCTCCTGGGCCGCCGGGCCGGTGCCCGAGACGGTGTCCCCATGGACGTTTCCGTGGTCCCGGACGGCGTCGAGTGTCTTCTCCGGCATCGTGTTGACGCAGCCGGGGGCTGCCAGTTCGACGACATAACGGTCATCCGCGTAAGCCGGGTCCTTCACCCCGGTCGATGCCCAGAGCGGCCGCTGCGGATTGGCACCGGCGGCGGCGAGCGCCTTCCACCGATCGCTGTGAAGCACCTCTTCGTACGCGGACCAGGCGAG
>CAYMPK010000113.1:1188-2690 GCA_964392145.1 uncultured Actinomycetes bacterium
CCCGCCTCACCGAGCAGTGCTTCCGCCTCGCCACCGATCGCGTTGAGTCGCTTGTCGACGGCGCTGTCCACGCGGCTGACGAAGAAACTCGCCACCGAATGGATATTCGACAGATCGTGGCCGTCCGCCTTCGCCTGTTCGAGACCGGTCATGTAGGCGTCCATCACCTTGCGGTAGCGCTCCGAGTCGAAGATCAGGGTGACATTGACGCTGATGCCGTTCGCCAACGCCGCCGAGATGGCTGGCAGACCCTCGAGGGTGGCGGGAATCTTCACCAGCAGGTTGGGCCGATCGACGGTCCACCACAGTGCCTTCGCCTCGGCGATGGTGGCTGCTGTGTCATTGGCCAGCCGCGGATCCACCTCGATCGACACTCGACCGTCGGAACCACCCGTTGCGTCGTACACCGGACGCATCACGTCGCACGCCCACCGCACGTCGAACGCGGTGAGGGCGCGGACGGCTTCACCGACATCGACTCCACGGATCCCGAGGTCGGCTATCTGTGGGGCGTACTCCGCCGAACCGTGGGAGATCGAGTTGTCGAAGATCGACGGATTCGTGGTGACGCCGACGACATGACTGGTGTCGATGAGTTCCTGCAGCCCACCGCTGGAGAGTCGTCCCCGGTCGAGGTCGTCGAGCCAGATGGATACACCGAGGGCGGAGAGGTCAGCGAGGTTGTCGGTCATGTGCGGAGTCCTTTGCGTGTGTGCGGGCGGTTCGAGTCGATGGTTCCATTGTTCTCGGAAGTGCCGGGTCGTGGTGGGTTATCCGTTACGGGCGGCCGCAAGGATTGAGTCCTTGGCGGCCTCTACGACCGCCTCGGCTGTGATGCCGAACTTGCGGAAGAGCAGGTCGCCGTCCGCGGAGGCACCGAAGTGGTCGATCGAGATGGTCCGCCCAGCGTCGCCGACGTACCTGTACCAGGGCATCGCGACGCCGGCCTCTACGGAGACCCTCGCCTTGACTGAGGCGGGGAGCACGCTCTCGCGGTAGTCGTCGTCCTGCTCCTCGAACCACTCAACGCAGGGCATCGAGACCACCCGGGCCGCGACGTCCTCGGTGGCCAGGACGTCCTGCGCCGCGAGCGCGAGTTGCACCTCGGAGCCGGTGGCGATGATCAGCACCTCGGGGGTGGCGGAGACGTCGGAGAGGACGTAGCCGCCCTTGGCCACGCCCTCGGCGGAGCTGTACTTCGACCGATCCAGGGTCGGCAACGTCTGCCGGCTGAGCACCAGACCGACGGGTTCGCTGCGCTCTAGGATCGTCCGCCAGGCGATCGCCACCTCATTGGCATCGGCGGGCCGGACGATGCTCAGCTGCGGCATAGCCCGCAGCGACGCCAGATGCTCGATCGGTTGGTGGGTCGGCCCGTCCTCACCCAGGCCGATGGAATCGTGGGTCCACACGAAGGTCACGGGAGCCTTCATCAAGGCGGCGATCCGCACTGAGCCGCGCATGTAGTCGGAGAAGGTGAAGAACGTACCTCCGAAGGGGCG
>CAYMPK010000113.1:2700-7887 GCA_964392145.1 uncultured Actinomycetes bacterium
GAGACCGCCAAGGGCCATCCCGTTCAGCGCTGCACCCATCGCATGCTCGCGGATCCCGAAGTGCAGAACCCGTCCGAACGGGCTGGAATCGGGTACCTCGTCGGTCAAACTCTCCGGCTCGAACGATTTCCCGCCCTCGATGGTGGTGTTGTTGCTCCCGGCCAGATCCGCCGATCCGCCCCAGAACTCCGGTAGCACGGCGGCGATGGCGTTGATGACCTTGCCCGACGACGCCCTGGTGGCCATGTCATCACCGGCCTCGAACACCGGGATGGCATCGCGGAGTTCGTCGGGCAGGCGCCGGGCGATGAGCCTGTCCAACAGCGCGGCCTTCTCCTGGTGACGCTCGCTCCACGTCGCCAGCGCGGCGCTCCACTCCTCGTGTGCCGCCTGACCCCGACCGACGAGCTGGCGGGTGTGGTCCAGCACCTCGGGTGCTACCTCGAAAGACTTGTCCGGGTCGAAGCCCAGGACCTCCTTGGTGGCGGCAACCTCTGCCGGACCCAGGGCCGAGCCATGGATCTTGCCGGTGTTCTGAAGCTTGGGTGACGGCCAGCCGATGATCGAGCGCATCCGGATGATGCTGGGCCGGTGGGTCTCCGCCTCGGCTGTCAGCAGCGCCTCATGGAGACCCTCGACGTCGATGTCTCCGTTGGGCAGCATATCGACGTGGGACGTGTGCCAGCCGTATGCCTCGTAGCGCTTGAGCACGTCCTCGGTGAACGCGACGTTGGTGTTGCCCTCGATGCTGATGTGGTTGTCGTCGTAGATAACGATCAGGTTGCCCAGACGTTGATGTCCGCCGAGGCTGCTGGCCTCGGAGGTAATGCCCTCCTCAAGGCAGCCGTCGCCGGCGAACACGTAGATGCGGTGATCGAAGAGACTCTGCCCGGGGTCGGCCGCCTGGTCCAAGGTGCCGCGCACGAAGCGGGCATCCATGGCCATCCCGACAGCAGTGGCGAGGCCCTGTCCGAGCGGGCCGGTCGTCGTCTCCACCCCGACCGTGTGGCCGTACTCGGGGTGCCCGGGCGTCAAACTGCCCCAGGTTCGGAAGGACTCCAGGTCCGACAGCGTCAGTCCGTATCCGGCGAGGTACAGCTGGATGTACAAGGTGAGGCTCGAATGGCCGTTGGACAGCACGAACCGATCCCGGCCGATCCAATGGGGGTCGGTCGGATCGTTGCGCATGTGCCGCTGGAAGAGCAGATAGGCCGCTGGGGCCAGCGTCATCGCCGTGCCCGGGTGCCCGTTGCCCACCTTCTGTACGGCATCCATGGCGAGCACGCGTGCCGTATCAACGGCTCGGCGGTCCAAATCGGTCCATTCAAGAGTCACGGCTGGTCCTTTCAGACACTGTCCACACGGGTGTTTCCAAGGCTTCGCCACGCAGCCTATAGGGCTAGGGGCATTGAAGGTGGGCCGTCGCAAGTAGACTGCCCTGGACACCGGTTCACCGGTGGCGGTGGCGCTGGAAGTCAGCGCACCATGGGCTGCGGAGAGGCGGCGAAGTGACGGCCACAGATGCGCGGCCAGCGCGCGATGTGTCCGTTTCCGGGCGACTACGGGCCTACGTCGGCTTGACCAAGCCCCGCATCATCGAACTGCTGCTGGTGACCACGGTGCCGACGATGTTCCTCGCCGCCGGTGGGTTCCCGTCCGCCTGGACCATGATCGCCACGTTGGTGGGCGGAGCGCTGGCAGCCGGGGGTGCGAACACCCTGAATTCCTACATTGACCGCGACATCGACAAGTTGATGGTGCGAACCGGGCGTCGACCGCTCGTGACCGGTGAGGTGTCGCCGCGGGCCGCGCTCATCTTCGGCATCGTGTTGTCGGCGTTGTCCGTGGTCTGGTTGGCCGTCACGACGAATGTGCTGAGCGCCGTGCTGGCTGCGGCGGCGATCGCTTTCTACGTGTTCATCTACACCATGGGGCTCAAACGCCGCACCCCCCAGAACATCGTCTGGGGTGGCGCCGCGGGCTGTTTCCCGGTACTCATCGGCTGGTCCGCGGTGACGGGCGGCCTGAGTTGGGCGGCCCTGGTGCTGTTCGCCATCATCTTCTTCTGGACCCCGCCGCACTACTGGCCACTCTCGCTGCGGTTCCGCGAGGACTACGAGGCTGCCGGCGTGCCGATGCTGCCGGTGGTGGCTTCCCGGACCCGGGTCGGCCGCGAGATCATCGTCTACAGCTGGGTGCTCGTCGCGGTGTCGCTGCTGCTGATACCGGTCGCCCCGATGGGCTGGCTGTATACGATCGTGGCCGCCACGTTGGGTGTCCTTTTCCTCTTCGAAGCCCATGCGCTTGGAATCCGGATCCGTCGGGCCGAGGCAGGCGGTCCGCAGGACGTCAAACCCATGAGGTTGTTCCACGGTTCGATCAGTTACCTCGCGCTGCTCTTCCTGGCCATCGGCATCGACCCCTTCCTGCACTGAGCGGCCGTCGGTCGCGCTGCCATGGGTGATGCCTTCGTCATCGGTCTGGTGGCTGGCCTCTCGGTCGCACTGCCGCTCGGCGCGGTGGCGATCCTGCTCATCCGTGAGGGCCTCGAGTACGGTCGGCGCGCGGCAGTGGCGGGGGCCTTGGGGATCGCCACCGTCGACACGGTCTTCGCCACGGTGGCCGTTCTGGTCGGACCGGCGCTTGCCACTGTGTTGGCCTCTCAACGGCGGTTGATCACACTTGTTGCAGCAGGCGTGCTGCTGCTGGTGGCGATGGTCGGCATAGTGCGCACCGTCCGCTCGGCGCGGCAGCCCCCCGACGCTCCGTCCACGGCCCCCGCCAGGGGTGCGAAGGCGGCTTTCGGGCGTTTCTTCGTCGTGACGCTGGCGAACCCCCTGACCATCGGGTACTTCACGTTGGTGGCTGTAGGGGTGGCAGGTTCCCTCGATTCCAGTGGCGAGGCGGTGGCTTTCGTCCTCGGGGTCGGACTGGGATCCCTGGGATGGCAATTGGTGTTGGCCCTGGCGGGAAGTGCTCTGGGGGGCACCCTGTCGGTACGGGCGAAAGTGGTGACCTCGCTGGTCGGCTACGCGCTGGTGGCGGCGCTGGCGCTGGTGCTGCTACTCGGGGCCTGATCGGTCGTGGCAACCCCGCGCGTGCGGAGGGTCAGGGGTACCCGCAGCAGCGCGATCCAGACAACCGCCGAGCCCAGCAGATGCAGCGAAACCAGAACCCACGGCAGGGCGGTGAAGTACTGGACGTAACCGATGAGACCCTGTGCCATCGACAGGCCCAATAACCACCACACCGCGTTGACCGCCCGGCGCGGAGCCGCTGTCACGGACAGTGCGATCAACAGTCCCACGGTCAACCCGATGAACAGGATCACGACGTCGGCGTGCAGCCAGGAGACGGTGCGCGGATCGAACGGGAAGCGCGAGGCCGCGTCGGCATCGCCGGAATGTGGTCCCGAGCCGGTGACCACCGTGCCGAGGGTGAGAACGAGGAGCCCCACCACCAGCAGGACCTTGCTCAGCACCCGAACGGCGGGTACTCCCAACTTCACCAAAGGCTGGTCGGCGGTTTCGCGGGCCCGCCACACGAGCAGCAGGCTGCCCGCGATAATCGCCGCTGACAGTAGGAAGTGGCAGGCGACCGTCACCGGATTGAGTCCGGTCAACACGGTTATGCCGCCCAGCACGGCCTGCGCTACGGTGCCGGCGAGCGGGACGGCGGACAGCAGAACCACCGGACGTCGGTTGGGAGCCTGGTTGCGCCGCAGGCGTCGTGCCCATGCGATGGCACCGACCAGGGCCGCGATGGCCAGGATTCCCAGTACGAAGGTCAATGTCCGGTTTCCGAACTCCACGTACTTGTGCCACGCCTGGGATTGGGTCGCGGTCGGGACCAGGGAACCCTCGGTGCACTGCGGCCAGGTCGGGCACCCGAGGCCCGAGCCCGTCACCCGGACCAGCCCTCCGGTGACAACGATGGCGGTCTGAGCCACCAGGTTCGCGAAGAAGATACCCCGCAGCCAGCGCGGAGCCGCGCCGGATGGCGCCGTCGTGGCCTGGTGGGCGGCGGTATCGGCGGCGGTCATGACACCGATGGTAGTTCCCGACCAGCTCAGTCCCAGCGGAAGGTGCGGGCCGCGACGATCGAGGCGACTGCTGCCCAGGAGGCGAGGACGGCCAGGTTGAACCAGGGGAAGCCGCCGCCATCGGTCAATACGCTCCGCAATCCCTCGCCAAGTGCACCCGAGGGCAATACTGTGGCCAGCGCGGCCAGGGGTCCCGGCAGACGTTCCACCGGAACCACGGTGCCGCCACCGATGAGGAGCAGCAAGTAGATGCCGTTGGCCACCGCGAGGGTGGCCTCCGCCCGAAGCACCCCGGCCAACGCCACTCCGCAGGCGGCGAAAGCCGCGGTTCCCAAGACCAGCAGGGTGAGCGCTGCAGCGAACCCCGGTGTGGGTGCCCAGCCCAGCGCAGCAGCGACGGTGCAGATGAGACTCACCTGGATCACTTCGACCGCCGCGACCGACAGCGATCGGGCAGCGAGGAGATTGCCGCGCGTCATCGGTGTGGTCCCCAACAGCCGCAACGACCCGGATCGACGGTCGAAGCCCACGGCGATGGCGAGCGACGTGAACGCGGTTGACATCACAGCCAAGGCCAGGATTCCCGGCGTGATCACATTGATGGCGGAGGCGTCTGTGCGTCCGGAGAGGTTGAAGGCCGAGCCGGCGACCAGCAGTACCAACGGGATGATCAACGTCAACAGCAGTTGCTCGCCGTTGCGCAGCACCCCCAGCAGGTCAAATCGGGCTTGGGACAGCACCCGGGTGCGGGTTGGAGCGGCCCCGGAGTCCGGCGTCCACGTTCCGACTGCGTAGTCGGCTTTCACACTCACGTGTTGTCGCCTGCCTCCGCGTAGGCACCGGTGAGGTCGAAGAAGGCGTCCTCAAGGGTGCGGCGGCCGATGCTGAGGTGCTCCGGCTGGGAGCCGTGTTGGGTGCACCAGGCCGTGGCGGCGGCTATCACCGGTGGCGAGACCGCGCCTTCGATGCGGTAGTGCCCAGGGGACGTTTCGGTCACCGTCGTTCCGGGGGGTAGCACTCCGGTGAGGGCGCCACCATCCATGGCCTTAGGGCCTCGAAAGGTCATCACGTCGGAGTCCGATCCCAACAGATCCGTGAGGCTGCCGGCCGCGACGGCACGACCACGCTCGATGACCACCACGTGA
>CAYMPK010000113.1:7897-8739 GCA_964392145.1 uncultured Actinomycetes bacterium
ACCGCCACCAGCGCCTCCGCCTCGGCCATTTGGTGGGTGGTGAGGATCACCGTGACACCGTCCCGGCGCAAGGCTGAGATCAGGGTCCACATGCCGCGCCGGGATTCCGGGTCCAGGCCGGTACTGGGTTCGTCGAGGAACACCAATTCCGGGCGCCCGATGAGGGCTGCCGCCAGTTTCACCCGCTGCTGTTCGCCACCGCTGAGCCGGCGGTACTGGCGACGGGCGTCGCCGAGCCCCAACCAGTCCAGCAGTTCCCTGGGATCCCTCGGAGCCCGATAGAGCCCGGCCAGTGCCCTTAGCACCTCCAGTGGCCGCGCCGCGGTCGGGATGCCACCGTCCTGCAGCATGACGCCGACCCTTGGGCGGAGTTCTGCCTCGTCCGATCGAGGATCGAGTCCGAGCACACTGACGTGGCCGGAGTACTGCCTTCGAAGGCCCTCGCACACTTCCAGCGTCGTGGTCTTCCCCTGACCGTTGCGGCCGACCACGGCCGTTATCGCCCCGGTGGGCGCGGCCATCGACAAGCCATCGACCGCCCGGACATCCCCGTAAGAGACGCGGAGGTCGCGGATGTCGACGGCGGGGGAGGCCACCGCCCTAGTCTACGGCGCGCAGTCGGGCGCGTTTGTCCGCCTGTCTGCCCCACAACCCGAACACCGCAAGCCCCAATAGGACCCAGGGCGTCAACGACGGTACGAACCAGTAGATCGTCGCGACGACGATCAGGTAGACCACTTCGGCGGCGAAGATGAGATCGGGCCCGGTCGCCGGTCGGTCCGCGGCGTTCTCCAACAGATCGGGACGCCGGCGCAGGTACTCCGCCATCAGCCACATGATCA